>JAIEQK010000137.1 GCA_019747795.1 Gammaproteobacteria bacterium
AAGAGACCGATCATGCGACACTGAACGCGGCTTGAGACCCAAGCCGATGACCGTCCATGGAAGCGGATCAACTTCAGACCTTCGGTCGATGAACAAGACGCCCCATGCGCGTTCGCAGCGCGCTCGGTCGCGCCAACGCAAACCTGCGCCGCGAACGTCTTCTGAGGCTTTTTCTCCGCCAATCCAGATACTTACGCTTAAGGGTCGCGAGCACGCCCCGCGCTGCCCCTGCATCCGGCCACGACCATGATTCCTGGAGAGCCGCTCGGCGCGGGGATACGAATTTTTGCAGTCTCCGATCTGCACGTGGACTATTCCTCGAACATGGACTGGGTCAATGCTCTGCCGGGCAACGACCATGCACAGGACATCCTGATTGTCGCAGGCGACGTGACCCACGACTTGGAACGTTTGAAGAGTGCCCTTGGCACCC
The DNA here is from genome assembly GCA_019747795.1 of Gammaproteobacteria bacterium. GTDB lineage: Bacteria > Pseudomonadota > Gammaproteobacteria > JADJYF01. Next base: position 434 of record JAIEQK010000137.1, read on the forward strand.
TGCGTGAGAAGTTTGCCCGCGTGTGCTACGTGCCAGGCAATCACGAGCTGTGGATCGATCGGCGAGAGACGCAGCACTCACTCGACAAGTTTCACGAAGTGTTGGCCCTGTGCCGCAGCCTCGCGGTGAACGTCGAGCCCGAGCGAGTATCGCGGCCGGACGGCACCGCGGTGTGGGTAGTCCCCCTGTACAGCTGGTATGTCACGCCGGAGGAGGGACACGGGAGCCTGTTCGCTCCGAAGCCGGGGGAGGATCCCAGTCTACGCATGTGGGCCGATAGGTATTACGTGAAGTGGCCGCCCCAACCAGGCAGCCAACGCGCTGCCGACTATTTTCTACAGCTGAACGAGGCTTGGGTCCAAAGGCCGTATGACGCCCCGGTGATCAGCTTCAGCCACTTTCTTCCACGGGCTGACCTGATGCTCCGCACGCCCTTCGAACGAAGTCGCTACGGCAACGGGCCACGCGATCCTTACCCAGAGTTCAATTTTTCTCGAGTAGCCGGTTGTAGCGCACTCGATGATCAGCTGCGGCGAATTGGTTCGTCCGTACACGTCTACGGACATCAACACCGCAATCGCTGGCGCAGCATCGACGGCGTGTTGTACGTTTCCAATTGTCTCGGCTATCCGCACGCAGCCGATGGGCAAGAGTCACTTCCGCGCCGACTCTGGCAGGTTTGGGGAGACCGAATACCCGCGCATTGACTGTCAGTCGCCAGAAATCAGTACCGCTGTCGGCTGACAGCCGCTCGCCCTTCCCTCTCCCCCGCCGCCAGGCGCTTTCACTCTACCCGTCTCCAAGCGACAACCCCGGCTGCAATAGTGAGAGCACCCTACCCTGAACTTCGGCAAGATGGTCATTGATGAAGAAATGCCCCCCCGGAAAGGTCTGCATTTCGAAATACCCTGAAGTCTGATCGCGCCAGGCTGCAACGTCATGGACCGGGACGCTGAGATCTCGATCCCCGCCGAGGGCGATTATCGGACAGCCCAGAGGCTCTTCGCTTCGATAGCGATACATGTCGCACATCGTCAAATCCGCGCGCAGCGCGGGCAAGATTATCTCGACCAGTTCGGCAATAGACCAGCCGTCCTGCGGCGGCTCGAAGTAACGGCGCACACCCTCGATGAACTCCTGCCGCGGTAGATGGGACAGCGCCGGCGTGCGAGCGGGCTGCTGTGGAGCGCTCTTCGCCGCGACCACCAATTGCGTCGGCGCCGGCGCACCACGATGGCGCAGCTCCCGCACGACCTCGAATCCGAGTAGCGCACCCATGCTGTAGCCAAAGACCGCGTACGGGCGATCAAGGTGCTTCTCGAACGCATCGGCAAGATGACCGACCGCCGTTCGAAAATCGGTAACCGCGGTCTGCTTGAACCGTGCTTCGCGGCCCGGCAGTTGGGCAACACGCAACTCGACGCTCTCCGGCATCGCTCGCCACCAGGCATTGAAGGCGGACGCCCCCCCACCCGCGAACGGCAGGCAGAACAGTCGCACGCCCGCGCGCGGCTTCGGCTGGCGACAGACCAGCCACTCATCGGTATTCATCGAAAAACCCTTCCTCGTTCCCGACTCGAACCTCCTCTGTCACACCGCAGGGATACGTGCGACGAGAGCTAGACCCGCTCCCCTCCTAGGATACAACGACGACTCGCACCGCACATGTAACCTCGCGCCGCTACTGGCCCGCCGCTTGGCGGTTAGGGATCCAGGCCGACGTAATGACATCAGTCTCCTCGATCCAGCGCCCCGCGACAGAGAACCCGGCTGGAAAGGGTCCGACGTCGTCTTGAAACACATAGCCCAGAGCACCCGAATCGTGCACGTGAACTCGCAGGGCCATGAACCCCATGAACCGACCGGACTGGGGATACTGCGCCTTGTACAACGCCTCTTTGGCCGAGAATATTGTCAACGCGCGCCGCTCTTGAACTGACGACGGCAAGCTATCGAGGTATTCCATCTCTTCAGTACGCAGTGTCAAACGCCACAGCTTGCGCTCCAATCCTGCGCGGCTCTCCCCGTCTATTCCCACGGTCCCCAGTGCCGCATCAGTAATCGCGATCCATACCCGCGTATCGGAATGGGATACGCTGCCGGTCACGCCTGCGGGCCAGAGTGGCGAACGATCCGGGGCATTGAGAAAATCGAAATCGCACACGGCAAAATGCCGAGCGAATGCCTCGCGGGCCAACACCCTCACGGTTGCAAACTCACGTTTCCGCTTGATCGCCGCCTTGGCAATGAAGTCCGCCTCGCGCTGACTTATGCTGCCGATCGCCGCATCGCTTACTGGCGCGGTCAGCACATGTATGCGTGGATCGTCGAACAGATGACCCAGTTCGTTTGACATGAATGCGAAATCCGAACAACGTTACGGCGGAGGTACGCGTGGGCGGAGCGCCACCGCAATAGCCCAATGCGACACGGCGCTCACGATACATCCCAAAACGGCCTGTCCGCCACCACCCGCGTACCGCAAGCCCTTGACCCGCTGGAATAAATGCCGCACGGTCATAGCCCTTTGCAGAATGCAGTGGCGGGACGCCCATAGGGCGTTCCTCCTGTCGGACGCACGGTCGCGGCACAACTTTGTACGTTCTCGGCAATCAGCTAATTCTCCAGATGAGGGATCTTCGAGTGAACATGAATCGACGCTCCGCCTTCATGAACCGGTCCTTGCCCTTAGCGCTCCTGGTTCTCATCAGCAGCTCACTTCCCGTATTCGCGCAGGGCGAGATTCGCATCGATTTCCCGCTGGATGCCAGAAACACGACTGCGCGCAGCGCAGACACGATTCTTCGAACCAATGTAGTGGCCTATATTCACGAATACATCCCTCCTTTCATCTGGTCGAAATTCTTCACCGAACAACGTGTCGGAGACATATTGCTGGATACCACCAGCATCACGCGCGATTCCGTCAGCCTGGACGACATCAAGCAACGAATGAAAGCGCTCGACCCGCTGGTTTCCCAAACGATTTCTCGCGGAGGGAGGATCCAACTGGTCTTTCAGAACGGACTGCCCAGATGGCTGTCTTCCGATCCTCGCAATGACGGAAGCATCTTCGAGGGAAGTACAAGCGCCGGAGAGAAGATCTGGCAGAGCGTTCCGCCGTCGGATTACGTGAAATGGCAGGAAATCGTCCGTGCCTTCGTTCACCACTTCAACAAGGAACTCGATACCAAAGGAAACGTTTACTACATCCTCGGAAATGAACCCGAGACCTACTGGGTCGGCAGCGAGCAGGAGTTTCACCAGTACTACAAGCATTTCGTGCTAGGCGCTCTGCAAGCCGATCCGAACGCCAAGGTGGGTGGCGTAAATCCGTCTTCTCCCATGACGGACCATTTCAACAAGTCCAATCCACAGAGGACCGCGGATGGCCGGACAGCCTTCAGCCCCGTCCCCACTGCCGGCGGAAAGCCACTGATTTACAACTGGTTGCAATTCGCTGCGGCCGAGCGTCTGCCGGTCAAGGTGGTCACTTGGCACGACTATCCAGCGGCCAGCCCCGTGCCGAGCCGCACAGCCAACTGGGTCATAGCTGAAAAGAACATTCGCAGCTGGCTGTCGGAGTTCGGCTACAAGGGCGTAGAGCTGATCCTCGACGACTGGCCGGAGTGGAAGCCGGTAGAGCACGAGAATGACAGTGAGTTTCAGGCCGCCTATGTCGCGAGCGGTGTGATTTCTATGGTCGAGAACGGCACCGTGAAGCCCGTTTATCTGGGAATGATGGATATCCCGGCTTTCAGCAAAGCCACCAAGGAGAATGCGTCGTTTGGCGGGGGCACGGGGCTCTTCACCCGCGTCGGATTAGCGAAGCCGGTCTACAACACGTACGCTCTGTTGAGCAAAATGCAGGGCAAGATAGCGCACGTCGAGACCGGCGACGACTTTGTGAGAGCTCTTGCCTCTGTGGACGACGATGCAATCTATTTGCTTCTCGCCAACTTCATTCCGTCCCGGCGCATAGTCGTTCACAACACGTTTGGTATAGACGGCGGGACACTCAGCGAGCAAGACAGAGCCACGTTCAGGAGCCGACTCAAGGATGCGCGAATGAACAAAGAACAGCTCATCAAGGGTCTACTCGATGGCTCAATCAGCGTCGAAGGACTCCGTCTGCCGGGCGAGGTTGCCAAGAAGGTGACGGGAGTGATCGATGTGGCGCGCGTCGCCATGCAACGCGTCCACCAGGTAGCCCAAGTCAACGTCGCCCTCACGGGGCTCAAGACGGGTGGCGGCAATTGGACCTACGAGGAGTACGTGATCGATAAGGACCATGCGAACAGCTACTCCCAGAGAGGCAGGATTGCCGAACAGGCAGCCTCGCTCGATCCGCGACGCGATCAACAGCAGATGCAGAAAATTCGAGACATCGTCAACGAACGGACCGGCGCAGACGCAGGACGCATCGTGAGCAAGCCGGTGACCATCGAAGGTTCGTCACATGCTGTCGCGACAACGCTCCAGCCGAACTCCGTCCATCTGATTGTCTTACGACGCGTCGCGTCTCGTTAACTGATCTCCGACCAGATGCCGCATCCGTCCGTTGCGGTTCGCCATTTTAGAGTGTGTTGTGCACACTGGCCGCGCGCCAGCCTAAGAGGTGACAGGCGCGACTGCGCGAGTCCTCGAAATTCGGCACGCCCGAGGACATGATTCCGTTGCCTGCTCTATGGGGCAGCTCCGCGGCCCGGCCTGCTCGAGTTATCGAAGCCTCGCACGCAATCCGTCCATCGCGATCCGCATGACAGCAGTGGCGCTGCCTAGCGCCAGCGCCAGTGCGCGTACCCAGAGCATCGGCAGACACACAAGCCCCATTCCAGGGCTGGTCCTGGCGACATTCGCGCACATCGTCAACATGGTGGCGCTCGACAAAACGACTATGCCACCGGCGACGAACAGAAAGTAAGGTATGAACGGTGCAAGCAGCAGGCAGAATGCGAGCAGGTAGATCGAAAGCACCTGGTACTTCAGGTTCTGGGGCGTGTAGGTGTCGGCGACCGCTTTATGCGGAAACTCTTTGTACACCATGATTCGCCAGTAGCCACGGCCGATCTTGATTCGGAAGTAGCGGCCGCAAGTCGCCGGATGGAAGTGGTAGATGATGGCAAGAGGGTTGAAAACCAGCTTGCCGGATTGGGCCGAAAGGCGATACGAGAGTTCGACGTCCTCGTTCATCCTGAGCTCGCGCACGAAGCCCCCAGACTCGATGAATGTCCTCCTGCGATACGCCGCTGCATGCGAGGCGATCATGTCAATGAAGGGCTTGCGGGCCAGCATTCGGTACCGCTCTTCAAATTCGAGCTGAGCGAACCGGGCCACGAGCTCTCGCTGCCTGGTTCTGTATGCACCGCTGACTCCAACCACTTCGGGATTTTCGAAAGGCTTTAGCATTTGCTCGAGCCAGTCGGGGCTCGCAACGCAGTCTGAATCGATAAAGAGGATGAATTCTCCGGTTGCCGCCGCCGCGCCCGTGTTTCTCGCACCCGCCGGTCCCTGATTAGCTTGCAGGATGGTGGAAACCGGTAAGGCCTCGAGCACCTCCCGCGTGTTGTCAGTAGAGCCATCGTCAACAACGATGATCTCGAATCTGCTCGAAGGAATGGACTGCTTCGTCAGCGCTTCGATACACGCCGTGATGTGATCTGCGGCGTTGTACGCCGGGATCACTATGGAGGCCAGCTTGGAGGTTGCCTGCGGTTCATGCGGACTGGACAAGATCTACCTCATCAAACTGCAACGTTACGAATGCTTCCGGGCAGACCCGGCGTATGCCGACCCGCGACGCTCCAGGCGTTCGATCGACCCTTCTCGGTCACCTTGCCCGAATCCTTGCGATGCCGCCGACAGTCCAGGCGCACTATGGCGTCTGTCCAAGCTCAACATGGGTTCCGTAGTCCGGGGCCGCGCGATCTACGCCCTGGATACTGCCAGTGTGATGCAAATGCGGAGTGCTGCTGGGCGGGCCCGTCGATGCGCGATACCGCCAATTTGCGTTCCGAGCTTGACGGCGCCAACGCTGCGAATGTCTCGCGTCTCGCCACCCGATTCTAGTCGACGGTCTCCGAAAGGGTAAAGGCACCGACACGCCCGTGGCACGGGCCCCACGCACGGGAAAGTGAGAGCCGTTCCGCAGTTGATGTCGACCGTCAATGTGTCACGACACTGTTGGATACGAGCGTCGTCCACCGGTGTCGGCTCGACCGCCCCGTACGCTGGCCTTTGACGATTGTTAACAACTCTGTTCGTGGCCTGGTTCTCTCGTTCCGCATCGCACTTCCCGGCGCTCCGTGAAGCGCTCCTCGAGCCAGTGTATGCTTCAGCGCCGATGGTCGCTTGGTTGGCGCAGCCACCCGGCTCTCAGATTTCCCAATCGCGGACCATGTCGAGCACATCGTTGTCGCGGAAGGTGCTCGATTTCCATACCGGGCGCCTTGGGCGGGACCTAGCATAAGGAAGGGATCAGTAATGAAAGTGGTGTTGCTGGCCGGCGGTTTGGGCACTCGCCTGGCGGAGGAAACGGGCGTCAGACCGAAGCCGATGGTCGAGATTGGTGAGCAGCCTATCTTGTGGCACATCATGAAGGCCTATGCCGCCCATGGGTTTGAAGATTTCGTGGTCGCTCTTGGCTACAAGGGCGAGTTCATCAAGCAGTACTTCCTTAACTTCTACGCCTCGTACCGCGATCTGAGCATTGACCTTGCGAGTGGCGCCATCCAGTACGAGACGTCCCCGACCATCAACTGGCGGATTCAGATGACGGACACTGGGGCAGCCACGATGACCGGTGGCAGGCTCCATCGCCTGGAATCCCTGCTGCGCCCGGGTGGCACGTTCATGCTGACCTACGGAGACGGGGTCTGCGACATCGATATCCGGAAGCTCCTGGAATTTCATCGAAAGCACGGCCGCCTGGCTACGGTGACTGCGGTCCGGCCGCCGGCGCGTTTCGGTACCATGCATTTCGAGGGAGACCAGGTTCTGGAATTCAAGGAGAAGCTTCAGACCGGGGAAGGATGGATAAACGGCGGTTTCTTTGTTTTCGAGCCGGAGATTTTCGACTACTTGAACGGGGACGAGACGGTTCTCGAAGGCAAACCTCTCGAAACCCTGGCCGCCGAAGGCCAACTCATGGCCTACAAGCACGAGGGATTCTGGCAGTGCATGGATACGTTGCGAGACAAGCTTCGCTTGCAGGAGATGTGGGCGTCCGGCGCGGCACCTTGGAAAGTGTGGTGAACACGTAGGTTAACTCGATGAAAATAGTAATCACAGGGAACATGGGCTACGTTGGACCGACGGTGGTCGCGCACCTACGGTCGGTCTTTCCGAACGTTGAGATAGCCGGCGTCGATTCCTGCTTTTTCGGCCACAGCCTGACCAATGTCGATCGCCTTCCGGAAGTCTCTGTTGACGTGCAGCACTTCGCCGACGTCCGCGATCTCAAGTCCGATGTATTCGACGGGGCGGACGTCGTCGTGCAGTTGGCTGCCATCTCGAATGACCCCATGGGCAATGCGTTTGAGGCGGTGACCATGGACGTCAATGCGCAAGCCGCCGTTCGCATCGGCCAGCTTGCCAAGCAGTCCGGGGTATCACGGTTGGTCTTCGCCTCTTCATGCAGTGTGTATGGATTTGCCGAAAAGGAAGCGAAGACTGAGAGCTCAGCAGTGAATCCACTCACTGCGTACGCGCGTTCGAAGCTTGCAGCCGAAGAGGGCTTGTCCGGGCTTGCATCGGATGGCTTCATCGTAAGTTGCCTCAGGTTTCCCACTGCGTGCGGCATGAGCCCACGACTTCGCCTTGACCTGGTGCTCAACGATTTCGTGGCTTCCGCTATAGCGCAGGGGCGCATCGAGATCCTGAGCGATGGCACGCCATGGCGACCAATCATTGACACGAAGGACATGGCGCGCGGCATCGAATGGGCGATTCGGCGCGATGCGCGCCTGGGAAACAGGTTCGAAGCAATAAACGTCGGGCGTGACGACGCCAACTATCGAATCTCCGAGCTCGCCGAGGCGGTTGCACGTCAATTCCCCTCCGTGGAGGTCGAGATTCGGAGGGCTGCCGCGCCCGACAAGCGCTCTTACCGCGTCGATTTTGCTCGGTACAGAGCACTGGCACCCGATTATCTGCCTACGGTCAGCCTAGAGCAGTCGATCGGAGAGTTGAAGGACGGGCTGCTGGCAATGGGTTTCGCCGATCGGAAGTTCCGCGAGTCGACGCATATGCGATTGAACGTGCTTCGCGGTCTGGTGAGCAGGGGAGTATTGGACGACCAGCTCCGCTGGGCGGCGCGCGGTCGTCCCGCATGAGGGGCCATGAAGAAGTGCGCCATCAGCCATGACGGTACATGACGTGGACGATAGAGCATCCCCCCTGGTGAGCGTGGTCATGAACTGTCGCAATGGCGAACGCTTCGTGCGGGAGACCATCGACAGCGTGCTGCGCCAGACGATGCGGGATTGGGAGCTGGTGTTCTGGGACAACAGGTCACGGGATGGAACGGCCGCGATCGTCAAGAGCTTCAACGATCCTCGTATCCGGTATCTGTTGTCGGACAGTGACGATACGCTGGGCAAGGCGCGTAGCCGTGCTTTGGCCGTAGCGACCGGACGTTGGGTGGCCTTCCTCGATTCGGACGACATCTGGCATCCCGATTTCCTCGAGCGCCAGCTGGCGGTGCTCGAGCAGACCGGCGCATCGCTGGTCTACTCCAACGCAATCAGCTTCTATCCAGACGGACGGGAGCAGCTCCACTCCAAGAACAAGGGTTCGGAGATCGAGGAGCTCGACTACCGTAGGCTCGCTCTCGATTACGACATCTGCATCTCGGCGACAGTCTTCGAGCGGCGTGTGTTGTCCGAACTTTCCTACCTCGTCGACCCAGAATTGATGGCGGCCGAGGAGGCGGACCTGTTCATCCGGATTGCGAGTCGTCACCGCACGGTCTTCAATCCGGCAGTGCTGTCCCGGTACCGCGTGCATGCGTCGAGCGATACGTGGACAAATTCGGAGAACTTCATTCAGGACGGAAAGAGAATGATGCAGACCTTCGAGAAGCTCGGACTGGACCCTACGGTTATCCGAGACGGGATCCTGGAGGTCGCCTACTGGACAGCAGCCATGTCCAGTTGGATCAGGCGGGACGGCGCCCGTGCGCGCCAGCATCTAAGCGAAATCCGTGGCAGGCCCCTTCGGCGAAAGGTGCTCTTTTGCCTGACTTTCTTCCCCTACGGTTTAGTGTCGCCACTGCTTCGACTCGCCGGGAAACGGGCATTCTGACTACGCTACAGCATCGGATACAGCCAGGTGTCGGCTGGCCGGTAGACGGGTGCTTCTTGGATTGATCGGCGTACCGGAGCTTCGGGGATTTCTCCATGGGATCTGGATGGAAAGCCCGCTTACCGTAGCAACGGTAAGCGACGGTCAACCTCAACACGAGACGCCCTGACAGTTCGGGCCCGCCAGGCACTCTGGCCAATCCCAGGCTCATGTGGAGGGCCCCATCCGCCCTGTCCCGAGCTGCGGCTGAGGTCGAGCCGGCCGCGCCCCACCGGCACGCCTGTCTCTTTGGGTAATCGATGCCGGCACGGCGACAGACCGCCCGGTGTCGAAGGCCTTGGATGACTCGGCTGACGCCTGACGAACCGCTCGCTTCCTACATCGCTCGCCGCTCTTCCACGACGTCTACGCAGACAGGTTCTGCAGAATTCAGCTGCTCAGCTTACGGATCGCAGCAGCCATATAGTCGATCGCCTCGTGAGTCAGCCGCGGATGAATAGGCAGCGTAACCAGCCGCTCGAACATCTTGCTGGCCACTGGACACTCCTGTGCGCCATGTCCCAGCCCTCGATAAGCCGCCGTGGTGTTGATCGGGATGTAGTGGGACCATGCCTTGATGCCATGGTCGTGCAGCATCCTCCAGATGAATTCATCCTTACCGAGAGGATGGTTCTCCTCAAGCAGCAGCAGGAAAAGATGAAAAACGTGCTTCGCCCGCTGGTCCACGAACGGCGCCATCACGGTTGGGACGTCGGCAATGCCTTGCATCAATCGATGTCCCAACTCGGCCCGCGTGGCGTTGTGGGCATTCAGCTTCGCTAGTTGCACGCTCCCGACGGCGGCCTGGATGTCGGTCATTCGGAAGTTGTAGCCGGCGTCATCAAATTCCTGCCACCAATAGTGCCTTCCCATTGGCTGCTCAGCTTCATCAATACCGCCGAACTTGTGCCGGCTTCCGTACACACGATAGCAGTGCGACCTGTAGGACATCGCCCGTGCGTAGATGAGGTCCTCATTGGTGGTCAGCATCCCCCCCTCACCAAGTGTGACGAGGTTCTTTTGCTGGTGGAAACTGAACACGCCGGCAGCGCCGAAACTCCCCGCCATGCGATGGTTGAACATGGCGCCAGGCGCATGGGCGCAATCTTCGACAATTGGGATCCCTGCCTCGTTCGCGATGTCAGTGATGGCCTCCATGTCACAGCACTGACCGTAGAGATGGACTGGTACGATCGCCTTCGTCCGCGGCGTGATCAGCTTCTTGAGAGCTTGGGGATCGAGATTCATCGTGCGCGCATCGACGTCGCAGAACCGAATCTTCGCGCCAAGCAGTTGGAAGGCGTTTGCAGTGGCTATCCAACTGATGGGCGTGGTGATGACCTCATCGCCTGCCTGAATGTCCAAGGCGATGCCGGCGAGCATCAAGCCTGTAGTGGCGGACGAAACGGCGACGGCGTACTTGGTGTTACAGAACTCGGCGAACTGCGCCTCGAACTCGGCCACTCTTTTGTTACAAGTCGGGGCGTTCTCGTCGAGGACAGCAAGGACAGCGTCGCGCTCCTCCTGCCCGTAGACTGAACCGTGAGCCGTCTGGAGATCGTGAACAATTGGTGGCGGCGTTGTCATCGGTTCGCTCGTTATTGGATGGAACAAGGCCGCCCCGGCTGTCATAGGCGGGTTCTGGCCGACGGTGGTCACCGCATGGGCGCATGTTGCGGCTACGGCGTCGCGCCGACGGGACACTAAGTCAGACGCGCAGGTGCGTCAATCCTGGTTATCCTGGTTATTGAAGCGATACACAATCACACGCCGCGCTGTACGGGCCGATTCGCTCTTAGCGATATGGCGGCTCTCTCGCAGCAGCCTGGGACAGGACAGGAGGCTTGTTCCCTGTCGACCGTCTACGGCGCTCGCGTACCCCGCACTGGGTGAGCGGAGTTGTCGCCCGAGTAATTGCTCTGCTCTGGAGTCGCCGTGTGCTCCGCGGGCACCCTGCATCTCGAGTATTCTTCACGCAGTCGGTGCATGAATTCGGGCCTACACACGCGCCCCTCAATCATGCGGGGCCAAGGCGTTTCTGCACTCGGTAGACGGGTGTCAGTAGGTAAGGAGCGCTATGAACATGCAAAACAGAGCAGCCAGCACGTACGTGGAGAAGAACAGAACCGACAACTCGCGTGCATGCACCACTGCGGCCCGCCGCTTCGTGCGAATCCGCTCCTCGATCTCAACCATGGTGAGCCACTGCCCTTCATACGGGAAGCGCCCACTCGACGCGCTGTGTTCAGCGTAGGCGAGAACACGCTTCAAGATTTCAGGCGCCGACGTCTCGACAGGCTGATGCGATTCCGCTTGCTGCTTCACCTTGCCCGTGCTCCCCATCAAGACGGTGGCAAATGAAGCAGGAAATTGATCAAGATGAAGTTCACGACGATGCTGAGGGCGGCAACGAACAAGCCCAGGTGGATCGCACCCAGTTTCTCCCATAAGGCCTGGTGATCAGAAAGAACGTTGCCCGGATCCCGCGGGATTCGCCCCTCCTCCTCGTACTTCTGCTGGATGTACAGATAGGCGTCCGCAAGGCTCTCTCGCACCTCTGGATCACGCAGATATTTCGACCAGTCCCTGCCCGCTTCCATTACACCGCCTCACTCTTTGCTGCTTCGAGCGGTGCCGTGTCCATGGTTCGTTCGATGCGGTATCGACGCAACTTGGTCAGGTATTCCAGGAATAGTGCGTAGTAACACCCCGCGGCAAGACCGAATACCAAGGACACTATGGTGTTGAGGATGGGCCGCGGAAACGTCGGTCTCGTAGGAACAGTTGCCCGTTCGACAAGAACCAGTTCGACGGCGGGGTTCTCCTGCTTCAGTTTTGCTTCGATGAGATTCTTCTGCGTCGAGTCCAGTAGTGCAGCGAGGTTACGGTATTCTGTCCGCAGCGATTCCATGACCACCGACGACGAAACGTCGCGGTCGCGATGTTGTTGTTGTGCGGCAAGGTTCTTCGCAAGTGACTTCTCGATTGAGGCCACCTGGTTCTCCAAAGCCATAACAGGGAAAGCGCTACGATTGGCCATGGAACGGCCATGGAACGCCTTGTACACCACTGGGTAGGCGTTAGCGATCGCCGCCGCCATTTCCGGGTCCTCGTCTCGCACGTAGACTTCGGTCAAGAAGTATTCGCTCATCACGAAATCGACATTCAGCCTCAGGTCGCTGCGTGTCTTGGATGGGAACTGCTCGAGGATTGCTGTCGAGATCGCCTCGCCCTTCAGAATGCCCAGGTGAACGCCGCCCTCCTTTTCATTGGTAACGGGCATCAACGGTGCCTTTTCCGTCTGTCCCGCCCCTGGGTCGGCTGTATACGGCGGAGGGCCACCGACTACTGGCAGGTAGAAGGACGACTTGGCTTCATAGACGGGCGGTAAAGCAAGGCTGATCAAGTAGGCGAATACAGCCGCAGAAAGGCTGACGAACAGAATCGCAATCCTGCGACGGTAGAGCGCCATCCAATAGTCGTAAAGGGTCCCTTGTTCACTCATCAGGATGCGAGAAAGCTCTTCGGGGTGCTTGGAAAACCGAGATTGCCATCGAGCGGGGTTCTCCAGGCCTCGATACGCGCCCCGGAAAATGTGCTGTTACCTGCGAGCATCGCTGATCCCGCGCGTGGGTAGTGCCGCCGTTCGTTGCGCTCGCAAGTCAGATCTTTGGCATTGATTGGGCGTTGGCGACCGCGCAATGAAGACGCCGGTGAGCCCGCTCGCAATCATTCCATCATTACGCGGCACGGTGCAAGGGCGAGTACGACGCGGGCCGGGACGGGCGCCGTCACGCCGATATTCCCAGGCACACGCCCACGGCGCGACCCGGCATTTGGCCGGCGGTAGGTTTCGGGTGCGGAGTGGCATTGGCATGGACCCTCAGCGCGAGCCTGCGCCGCCAACGCCTGGCGCGTTGCTAAACGGGACGCGCTTGTAGATGCGGACCATCAGGCAGCACCAGTGCGCCATTCGTGCAGGCATGGCAATGCTTGCCCGAGATAGAGGTTCTTGCAGGCGCGACGCTGGACTTTGCCACTGGTGGTCAACGGCACACTACCCGCTTTCACCAAGGCAACCGCGGCCGGTGGTACGCCGACGACGCCGACCACCGCGCGGCGGACCTCCTCGACGATACTCTCGGCGTTGAAACGCTCGCTGAAGTCGAGCTCATGGACGATGATGAGTTGCTCGCTTTCGTTCATGTCGATTGAGAAAGCGGCGCCGCGCCCTTGGTTCAGCGCGGGGTGGGCGTCGGTTACGACTCGCTCTATGTCCTCGGGATACAGGTTGCGGCCGTGCACGATGATCAGGTCCTTGATACGTCCCGTGACATACAGATCGCCGTCGCAAATGAAGCCCTCATCACCGGTGCGCAGCCAACGCGTGCCGGCGTCCCCATCGAGGCTGGCGGCGAAGCACTCGGCGCTCTCCGCATCGAGGCCCCAGTAACCGTGCCCGACACTGGGGCCGGAGACCCAGATTTCACCAACGTGCATGGGTTCACATGCTTGCATCAAGTCGGTATCGACGATGCAGACCCGTTGCTCCAGCACCCCCGGGCCACAACTGACCAAGGTGCGAGACCGTGCGACATCTTGGCTGACGCCGCGCTCTATCCTGCCACTCTCCAGCGCGGCTCGCTCTATCGAGAGCCTGACCGGGATCCCGCTCTTACGCGAGCCAGTCACCATGAGGGTGGATTCCGCCAGACCATACGACGGATAGAAGGCACGGGGTTCGAAGCCGGCTTGAGCGAAACACGCCGTAAAGCGATCGAGTGTTTCAGCGCGGATCGGCTCGGCACCCACTATGGCAGTGTTCCAGGTGCCAAGGTTGAGATCCTGCAAGTCTTCGGGGCGGACAGTCTGCGTGCAGCGTTCGTACGCGAAGTTTGGCGCGCCGCTCAGGGTAGCGCCGTAACGCGAGATGACTTCCAGCCAACTCATCGGCCTACGGATGAACTCGAGCGGATCGAATAGAAAGCAGGGAACGCCGGAGTACAGTGGTTGCAGCAACCCGCCGATCAGGCCCCAATCGTGAAAAAACGGCAGCCAGTTCACGAGCCGGCTGTGCTCGTCGTGCTCGAATGTGCGCTGTAGTAGCGAAAGGTTATGCAGGATGTTGCCGTGACTGATCTTGACACCCTTGGGCGCCGAGAGAGAACCGGAGGTGAACTGCAGGAATGCAAGGCTGGTGTCGTCAATGGCCGGTTCGCGCCAGTGTTCTCGGTCGTGATCGGCAATCTTGTCGATGCACAGATGCGGCAACTCGGCGAGCACCGGCAGCTTGCTGCTTTGCGCCAGAAGACGTGCGCTGACGGCGCTCGTCGTAACGATGCACACTGGACTGACCGCATTGAACACGGCACGCAGGCGTTCGACGGCGTGAAAGCCTTGCAAAGGGGGCGTAGGCACCGGGACCACACCCGCGTACTGACAGCCCGTGAACGCTTCAATGAAACTGAGGTCGTTTGGACAGATTACGGCCGCGCAGTCGCCCACCCTTGAGGAGCCCTGCACACGAGCAGCGATGGCCCGGGCACGAGCATCCAGTCCACCGAAAGTGAGCTCTTGTTCCACCTCCCGGGCGCGCTTGAGGAAGGTGTACAACACGCGTTGAGGGTGCTGGTCGGCGCGCGCGCGGAGAATGTCAACAAGTGTTGCGGCTTGCATGCCTGCCTGTGCACGCCAGGGTTGGGGGGACTCAAGTGTCTGCGTCATATCCATGGGCCGTCAATTCATCGTGCTCAGTCCGGCGTGCGTCAGGCCACGCGCCCCAAAATAGCTCAACGGGCGTCTGCGGCGGCTGAGGAAAGGCTGTCGCGCCAAGGTCACCCGACGCAGGGCGCTTCACGACATCAACGCCCCTTTCCGTTGAGAAGCTCGCGGGCAAATCGGCTCGACATGGCGTCCGAGTCGAAGGCCAACCGTCACATGTGACCGTGCCCCTCAGCGGCGAAAAGCGGGAACGAGCTCGGACGCTCTCGCCCCTCAGGTTCCCCCGAAAGGGGGCACATCGCGGATTCCTCGAAAGAAGGAGCTTAGCCTGCCCAGGCAATCAGCGCTCGCGGGGCGGAACCTCGAGGTCGACCGCCAGGCCCTCCGTCGCCGACGGGGAGTCGGTTGCATCGAGCCTGCACAAGAGTCCGGGTTTGTTGACCGTTGTTTACGTTGTCGTTGCGCGATGCATAATGCTGCTAACCTATGATAGCAACGTCATCAGTGTCTGCACATTGAATTTCGCAGCGGGATCCTGCGCTTGGCCTCACCACAGTTCATGTCGGCGGACACTTCGGATGAGCAGCCAACGCTCGCCCATGTGTTGAGCGTGAGGGCGCGGCAGCAGCCGCAGCGCACGGCCTATGTGTTCCTGCTCGACGGCGAGCACGAGCGTGTCGAGTTCACGTATGAAGCTCTGGAACTTGCCGCGCGAAAGTGGGCCGCGAAGATCGCCACGATGGCCGAACCAGGCGACCGAATTCTCCTGGTGTTGCCTCCCGGTCTTGACCTCATAGCTGCGTTCTATGGCGCGCTGTATGGCGGATTCGTTGCGGTGCCGGCCTATCCACCGCGCGGCGACCGTCAGATCACGAAGCTCAAAGGCGTGGCCGCCAACGCCAGACCGAGTGTCATGATCACGGCGCCGGATCCGCGCACGGGAGCGATATCGGGCTTCGATAGCGACTGGTCCATGGCCGTGCTAACCCCCCAGGAGGTCGCGGCGACTGCGGAGCCGCTGCCGCCGATGGACCAGCTCCCGGCAACCTCCCGGCCACGACCTGACTCTATTGCCATGCTGCAGTACACGTCCGGCGCGACGGGTGAGCCCCGTGGGGTCATGCTCACCCACGGCAACCTCATGCACAATTCGGGAGTGATCGCGCAGTGCTTCGAGCACACACCCGACAGCCGCGGCGTGATCTGGCTTCCCCCTTATCACGATATGGGACTCATCGGGGGCATCCTCCAGCCGATGTACGTCGGCTTTCCGGTCGTGCTCATGTCTCCGCTGCATGTCCTGCAACAGCCCGTGCGCTGGCTCCGTGCGGTGAGTGAATGGCGTGCCACGACCAGTGGCGGCCCGGACTTCGCCTTCGATCTGTGCACGGACCGAATCACCGCCGAGCAGCGGTCAGAGCTGGATCTCAGCAGCTGGCAGGTGGCGTTTACCGGCGCCGAGCCAGTTCGCGCCCGGACCCTCGAACGGTTCGGGCAAACCTTTGCGCAATGTGGCTTCAGATCTGCAGCCTGGCTACCGTGTTACGGCCTCGCCGAGGCGACGCTCATGGTTTCCGGCAAGGAAAGATCCCGACCGGCCTCGTTCTTGCGCTGCTCGTCTCGTGACCTCGAGTTGGGGCGTGCCGCACCTGATCCCGACGGCCCCGAGTTGGTGGGATGCGGGCCGGTGCGTGACGGGCAGCATCTTCTGATCGTGAATCCGCACACCCGTAGCGCGTGCCCGGACGAACATATCGGTGAGATCTGGGTCACCGGGCCAAGCGTTGCATCCGGCTACTGGGGTCGTGCGGCCGAAAGCGAAGAGACCTTTGCGGCACGTCTCGCTGACGCACCCTCCTCTGCTGGCACCGCGGAGGGAGCGCCGATGGGGGAAGCTGTGAACACCGGCATCAAGAGCCCGACCGTTCCCCATGGGCGGGAGCCTTCGCCGGAGACTCCGTTCCTGAGGACGGGGGACCTGGGTTTCCTGCGCGATGGCGAGCTCTTCGTCACCGGAAGGCTCAAGGAACTGATCATCATCGCCGGCCGCAATCATTACCCCCAGGACTTGGAGCGAACGGTCGAAAACGCTCACCCCATGCTCCAGGCACGTGGTTGCATCGTGTTCTGCGTAGAACAAGCTCACCGCGAGGTCCTGGTAGCCGTGGCGGAAGTGAAGCGGACCCAACGCCTGCATCTGGCAGGGGAAGAGGACGAGCAGGCAGTTCTTCGTGCGGTACGCTCGGCCGTTGCGCGTGAGCACGACGTGCAGATTTTTGACCTGGTACTCGTACGACCGGCCTCGCTACCGAGAACATCTAGCGGTAAACTGCGACGGCGCGTTTGCCGCCAACAGTATCTAGACAACGCTTTGCAAGCGATTTGAGTCGGGATTGACTTCAATGACGCAGCGTTCAGAGGCCGCAGTAGCCACAGGAACCACCTCGGCGAGGCAGCCCCCCCTCCAGATCTTACGCTGGCAAAGGAACCTGGCGCGGCTGATCGTGATCGCCCCCATGCTCGGCGTGGCGGCCGCCGCCTACCTTGCCTACACCAGGGGCGTGACTACCGTCGATCTCGTGTTGCTGCTGGTGCTCTACGTGGCGAACGTTTTCGGCGTAGAGGTCGGCTATCACCGTCATTTCTCCCATCGGGCGTTCAAAGCGCACCCTGCGGTGCGTGCACTGCTCGCCATCGCCGGTTCTGCGTCCGCGCAGGGGCCAGTGTTGTTTTGGGTCGGAGTACACCGTGAGCATCATGGCCATACCGACCGGGAGGGAGATCCTCATTCTCCGCGCGCCGCGTCGCCCGGCGCACTCGCCGTCATGCGAGGGCTCTGGCACGCGCACATTGGCTGGATGTTCCAGCCTTTACCCCAGGACTTTGGCCGTAAGGTAGCCGACCTGTTGGGCGACAGGCTCATCTTCCGCCTGCATCGCTACTATCCCCTGTGGGTCGCACTGGGGCTGCTACTGCCGGCGGCGATCGGGGGTGTGCTCGCTCAAAGTTGGGAAGGCGCTCTGAGCGGATTCGTGTGGGGCGGTCTGGTACGCGTGTTCCTGGTACAACATGCGACCTGGAGCGTGAATTCCATCTGCCATAGTTTCGGCAGCCGACCATTCGACACCGCGGACACCAGCACCAACAACCCCTTGTTGCTGCTAACTTCCCTGGGTGGATGCTGGCACAACAACCATCACGCATTCCCGGCGGTCGCCAGGAATGACTTCCACTGGTGGCAACTCGATCCTTGTGGCTGGTTCGTCCGCCTGCTGCAGCTTTCGGGCCTTGCCTGGGATCTACGTGTGGCAAGTGACCGAATGCTCGCGACTCGCGCGGCATCGGATGCCTCGGACAGTCAAGGCGAATCCTCATGAACGTCGATGCCCCTACCGCTGGCGCCGTCGTCACCCTGACGCGACCGCAGGTTTTACGACTACAGCAAGCCATCGCGCTGTCTACCGTGGTATTCCCGTTTCTGGGTGCGATCCTCGCTGGTGTGTTGTGGTTCCGTAACGGGATAGGCGCCGTCGAGATAACGAGCCTCATCGCCATGTACCTCGTGTGCATGCTGGGAGTGACCGTGGGTCTGCACAGACTTTTCGCGCACCGCTCCTTCAAGACGGGACGGGCGATGCAAGCGCTGCTCGCGGTTGCCGGCTCGATGGCCGCGCAGGGCCCAGTTTTGTTCTGGGTGTCCACCCATCGTCGTCATCACCAGCACAGCGACCGCGAAGGCGATCCACACTCACCGAATCTGCATGGCGATGGGCTGAAGGGCACCGCGCGTGGTCTGTGGTTCGCACACATCGGCTGGATGTTCGACGGAAACCTCGCAGACGTAGGGCACTACGCAAAAGACGTCCTCCGTGACCGCATGCTCCTTCGAATCCACCAGTCCTACCTGCTATGGGTGTTTCTGGGGCTCCTGCTACCGGCGCTTGCCGGCGGGCTGCTTACGGGTACCTGCGAAGGCGCTTTCCTGGCATTTCTCTGGGGCGGCCTGGTCCGCGTGTTCTTGGTCAATCACGCCAGTTGGTGCGTGGGTTCAGTCTGTCACCGGTTCGGTACCCGGCCGTTCGCCACCCAGGACAGAAGCGCCAACAACTACACCGTTGCGGTACTGGCATTCGGCGAAGGACTGCAGAACAACCATCACGCATTCCCAGCGTCGTACCGGCATGCCATGCACTGGTGGCAACCCGATTTGAGCGCCTGGGTTATTTGTTTGATGAAATACATCGGCTTGGCCTGGGAGCTACGCGCTCCATCGGCACAAGACATCCACAACGCGCGGGCTCGTTGATCTGGCGGCCGCTGGGTACTTGAAGCAGCTACATATGGCAGAACGTGAAGCATCCAAATTGTCTGCGCTACTGGATACGGCGCAGCGACTCCTCACGGGCCGGCGCAAGGAACGCGCCCCACGCGTGCAACGCAGTGCGAAGGAAATCGAAGACTGGATAGTTCAACGCGTCGCAGAGACACTCGCGATCGACGCGCAGGGGCTGGATCGCACGTTACCGTTCGCCGAATACGGATTCGACTCGCGGACCGCGGTGCGGCTCTCTGGTGAACTCGAAGAGTTACTCGGGCTCGAGCTTTCTCCCACCCTGGTCTGGGATTACCCAACCATCGAGTCGATGGCCAGTTACCTGGCAGAGGAATGTGCGGCCAAAGCCGCTGCTCCCAGCGGCCAGTAGCCAAGTCCACGCGCCGCCGCCAGGCGGCGCGGCCCCTGATAGCCAGCTATCGGAGACTGGCGCGTACTGCGGATTCGAGATCAGTACCCGCTAGAGAGCATGCGTTGCCAAGCTCTGGCCGTCGCACACACTGATGCACAAGCCCAGAGCGGATGGTTCGGAAAGGCTCTTTGAAGCGATAAGGACTGGCGGATTTCCATCGCCCGCCCCGGCGAACACGAGGACGGCGTGCGTCAAAGTGGAACTCGAGAGCTCGCTACGACCAATTCACGGCGTCCGCCGTGCCGGCGAACCATGCAAAACAGCCTCTGGAGATCCCAGCGTGGATCAGTCAAGCGCATACTCCAGCTTGTAGTCCGCCGCCAGCGCTTGCGTTTGCGCGGCCTTTGATAGCAGAGCGGTACCCACCACCAATACATCAAGCCCCGTGCCCATGAAACATCTGAACGCATCTTCGGGCGTGCAGACGATGGGTTCACCTCGTACATTGAACGACGTATTGACGAGCACCGGACAGCCAGTAATGGCTTTGAATCGCTCGATCAACGCGTAGTAGCGCGGATTGGTCTCTTTGTGGACCGTCTGCACTCGTGCCGAGTAGTCCACATGCGTGACTGCAGGGATCTCTGAACGCGGCACGTTCAGCTTATCGATGCCGAACAAGGCCTGTTCTTCTGCCGACATATCTCGTCGTCTAGCTTTCACGACATCCGCCACAAGCAACATGTACGGACTGTCATCGTCCATCTCGAACCAGCGAGATACATCCTCTCTAAGTACACTTGGCGCAAAGGGCCTGAATGACTCCCGGTACTTTACCTTGAGGTTGAGCAGTTTCTGCATGGTCGGAGAGCGTGGATCGGCAATGATGCTGCGCCCCCCCAAGGCTCGAGGGCCGAACTCCATACGACCACTCATCCACCCCACCGCCTTGCCGTTAGCCAATGCCTGCGCTGTCTGTGCTACGACTTCGTCCTCCGTGAGGATGTCAAAGACCGCACCACAGCGCGTCAATCGCTCCATGATTTCCTGCTGGCTGAACTCCGGCCCAAGGTATGCGCCTTTCATCGCATCGATACCGTTGGTCAGTTTGCGCGGCCGATTGAGCATGATGTGATAGGCGCCTAGCGCTGCGCCCAGGGCGCCACCCGCATCACCCGCCGCAGGTTGAATCCACAGTCGCTCGAAGATTCTTTCTCTCAGCAGCTTTCCGTTGGCGACACAGTTGAGCGCCACGCCGCCGGCCAGGCACAGATTCTTTTCGCCCGTGGTCTTTGCTATACCTCTCGCGAGCTTGAGCACGACCTCCTCCACGACGACCTGTATCGACGCCGCCAGGTCCATCTCGCGCTGCGTCAAAGTGGACTCTTGCTTCCTCGGCGGACCACCGAACAGAGCGTCGAATTTCTCGTTGGTCATTGTCAGGCCGGTGCAGTAATCGAAGTACTGCATATCGAGAGCGAACGAGCCGTCATCCTTGAGATCTATGAGATGGTCTTTGATTATCTTTGCGTACTTGGGATCGCCATAGGGTGCGAGCCCCATGACCTTGTACTCGCCGCTGTTGACCTTGAATCCCGTGTAGTAGGTCATTGCCGAATACAACAGGCCTACAGAGTGGGGAAAGTGAATCTCCTTGTGGACAGCGAGCTCATGCCCTCGACCCACTGCAAGCGATGTTGTCGTCCACTCGCCCACACCATCCATCGTCAAAACGGCCGCACGGTCGAAGGGGCTCGGAAAGTACGCACTCGCGGCATGGCTCAAGTGGTGCTCGGAGAAGAGAAGTTTTTCTTCCCACCTGCCATCCTTGCCCCACAGATTCTTCAGCGCATCGATGATGACCGTCTTCTGGAAAAGCTTATCTTTGAGCCAGACGGGAAGCGAAGTAGCAAAGCTCTTGAATCCCTTCGGCGCATACGCAAGATAGGTCTCAACCAGCCGCTCAAACTTCAAGAACGGCTTGTCATAGAAGACGACATGATCGATTTCGCCAGGCGCGATGTTTGAATGACCAAGGCAATACCCAATGGCGTTGACGGGGAAATTCGCGTCATGCTTCTTGCGTGTGAACCGCTCCTCTTGCGCAGCGGCCACGATTTCGCCGTCGATGACAAGGCAGGCTGCCGCGTCGTGGTAGTACGCCGAAATGCCCAGGATCTTCATTGTTCGCTAGAACAGTGTGTAGATGAACGGGGCGATGACGGACCCTTGTGCGAGCACCAGCAGGCCACCCAGAACAACCATCACGATGATGAGCGGCGCTAGCCACAGCTTTTTGCGTACGCGAAGGAACGCCCAAAGCTCGCTAAGAAAGCCCATAACAATTCCCTAGTATTGGTTCTTGAACGAATCGGAGGGAGGGCCGGGCGGTGAGCGGTCAACCCAATAACTCTCGACAGACCGCTTCTTCATTTTCAGATAATCACGGCCAAACAGTCGCAGCGCCAAGGCGACGGGCGTGATGAGCGCAAAGAAGATCACGCCCAGGACGACGGGGCTGGTTATCTTACCCAGCAACATCCCAAGGTCATACCAAAGACGGTTCAAACGTGTGAGTGCTTGAGGCGCCAGAAGCGTGACACCCGCGAACAGAACAGCGACAACCAACGCGGCCATGGCCACAGGGCCTCGACCATTCCAATAGGAATAGGCGGCAAGCGCGGCAAACGCGGCCACACCGGTCCCGCCAAACTTACGGTTGCTGGGTAACTGGGGGGAGGAAGAGAAGATGAGATCTGACATATCGCAAGTATAAGCTCGATTCACACTGAAAGATGACGCGCCTTTTGCTCTGAGACCAATCGGCGAACAAGCGCACCCAGGTCAAATCCGCCCAGATCGGCAACGACCAGGGGTTCTTTCGAGCATTGCTGCTGAGAGCATCGAGCGCTCCGTATTGGTGACATCGCAGGATCCCCGTCACCGCTCATGAACCCACCAAGGGAACGGAGCCCGTATGGAGCTATCGGTCTATTTTCGCGATTCGATGAACTGCCGCACTATCTCCTGTGCCACGAGGTGATACATGTACGCGGTGGGATGCCCGTCGCCGGCAATCTGGTACTTGTCAGGGTGAACCAGGAAACCTGGAAACTCCGCTGGGGTGATTCCATACACGGCAATACCCTCCTGCCTCAATCGATCGGCAATGCTGACCTCGTCCTTGTCTGCGCGGATGTCCCAGAACAGCACGCGGAATTCGGCGTCGGGATAGGCTTCGCTGAAGAGCTTCGCCGCTTTCTTCACCGCGGCTATGTACAGGCGCACCTCCGACTCATCCACCCGACTGAACCACACTCGCATCAGGAAGGCGGACTTCATCAGCTGTGTCTTTATTTCAGCGCCCACGGCGCCCCAGACGGATCCGGGTCGGTTGAACGATCCCGCACTAACCGCTTCTCCCTCATCCGATAGAACATAGCGCGGGCCATACCTGAGGTACGGCGCGTTCCCCGCCAGGCGACGCACGTGATCCTTGATCGTCACGTAGAACACGAATCGAACTGTCGGCTGAACTATTGGATTGACGAGATTGTGCTCGACCGCGGCCAGCATGTGTTGCGGCCCGTATCCATGCAGACCGAAGTTGTATACGCGATAGTTGCCCCCGGTCTGTATCGCGACCTGAGCCGGAAGCGTTTCGTCGTCGCCCACACCCTCTCCGTAGGCAAACGAATCGCCGAAGAAAAGGATGGCGTCCTTTGCCTGGCTATTGAAAGGCAAAGTGGTGCGCAGGCCATTTTCCCCGATTGTCACCGTATGCTCGTAAATGACTTGGCCGGTCTGACTGTTGGTCTTCCGGACTGTTCGCCTGGTATCCGACGGGGCGACATAGCCGAGGACCGGATGCGGGTTCGTGACGTGGACCTGGTCCAACTGGACCGGAACCGTGGAGTCTTTCTGGATGTGGGCGATGTACACCTCGGCAATCATCAGCGCGGTCACTACCGCGGCGAGATTGACGAACACAGCTCGCCTCCGCGTTCCGGAGGCGCGGATTGCGAGAAACATACAAGCGCCCGCCAACGATAGAAGACTCCAGACGAACGGCAAGGGCAGGTACTTGAGGGAGGCAAGCGGGATGACTATCGCCAGAAGCGCGACCACAATGGTGCTTAGCGTACGCACAGGCGCCGATCTCTTAGATGAAAAGCCATGGGCGCGTTGCTCTTTCTACCTGCGGTCGGTGATGGTGCTGGCACATCTGCATTCCAGGCAGGGTCAATCAGCATGACCTGTGGTCACGGCTGAACTCATCTACGACAGCGGTCGGGCGCACCCGTCCTTCCACGTTACCGACACGCAGTGGACGGTTCGCCAGGTTTGCTGCTTGCTGCAGCTGGAAGCTCATGTAGCTCTCACCGGCAACTCCGTTGCGTATGGCGGCTGCGTCGGCCGTCGCCCTGGGCGACTGCGGACAGTTACGGCCCGTCGTTCTCAAAAAAGTCTAAGTGACAAACAATCCGCGGCGCGGACACCGAAAGCTGCGAGCCCCACATGGCGGTGATACTCGGTCCCTCGCGGTGCTAGTCATTCGGAGTTGGGCGACCCTTGCCGGAAAGCGAGTAACCGCCCGAGTGCTGTGCAAGCCATCAGGCTGCCGGTTGCCGTGCCATGAGTGATTCCCTGGCCCCCTTTCCGCGGCGAAAGGGCGGCACCTTCAGCCGCGCCACTACGCGTCGTCTTGGGTAGCAAGTTACGCCTGGTGTCGAGGCTGTCCGCATACCGCTGATATTCGCGCTCGAACTACTCGTCTCGGTCGCAAATCCTCGTCGGCCCGTTGACGCGCAAATACCCACCCCAGGGGCATTGGCCCTGGAGGCACCGATAATCATCGGCCAGGCGTCGGGGCGCCGTGCGCAACATCTCACTTCGCTCGGTCGCTCCACGCCTCGGGGCCTCCGCCTGCTCCTCATGTCCGCCCGTCGCGAGAGGCCACGATGGAGCGACTGGGCAAATCTCTCCAAGTTCCCCGGGAAGTCCGGCGCGGATCCATGGCCTGCCGCCGCGGACCTCGACCACACTCCGCGGGGTGCCCGCGGCGAAGATCCAGGTTTCCTCCGACGACCATCCGTGGCGGAGTGGGTGGTGGCCCCGGCCGTCGGCCAGTACGGGCAGAGACGACGCCGGCGTCAGCCGGCACCGCCGAGCTTTCCGGAAGGGGGACGTCACTCGAACCGACCTCGCAGCGCGTTCCACCCGGCTGGCAGGTGGCATGTCGGACGCCCCTCGCGCGCCACCATTGCCCAACTGTCCGCATCGACCGCCTGCAGCCACTGTTCCACGTCGTCCTGCAGCACCACCCAGGCGAGCGCGTGGGGCACCACGTCGAGGGCTGAGTCGCCACGGCCCGCACCGATCCCCATGCCAAGCAGCGCGCTCAAGGCCCAATGTCGCGTGCCGCTACCGAGTTCGCACGGACAGTCGCGGTCTGGCGCGCCGTCGAGCGCCCGGCCGGTCCAGGACGCGAGCGGTGCGAGGACTTCGTCCTGTACGGGGCGCGCCGGCGCGGGCTGCTCCATCGCCAGTGACAGGAATGCCATGAACAGCCACGAACGCGCCGACATCGCCCTCTCCCCAGCTCCCTCGTGCGCCGACGCCGACGGCGTAGCCGCGCGCGCTGGCGCGCAGCGTGTTCGCCGCGTGTCCCCCCCGAGCTTCCGTCCGCGCCTCGTCGTCCGCGTAGCGATCGCGGCGCTGCTCGCCGTCGCTGCGATCGGCACGCAGGCGGCTGTCAGCGGCGAGCCGCCGGCGCTGCCCGGTCTCACCACCGTCAGCCCCGCGCGCTGGGACGCCACCGCAGTGCGCAAGGTCATGCGCACCTTCGCCTTCGGCGGTCAGGCCAGCGACGCCCAGGTCGACCTGTGGGCGGCGATGGCGCCGCAGGACGCCATCGTGCAGATGCTCACTTTCGACGAACACAACCTGCGCTTGTCACCGCCCGACCCGGTGTTGCGCCGCGAAGCAATGGCGAGCCGTCCCCAGACGCTGCGCGCGCTCGGCGACTACTGGTCCTCGGCCGACCAGAGCAACCTTATGCCCGGCAGGCTGCGCCGCCAGTTCACACGCGAGGCGCGGTATGGCCCCATGCTTACCTGGATGCTCGCCGCGCGGGTGCGCGGCGGCAATCCCTTTCGTCATCGCGTCGGCTTCTGGGAAACCAACTTCCACCTCGCGGTCAACCACGCGGGCAGCGTCTCGAACTACCAGGTGGTGCGCTACTACGACGACGTGATGGCTGCCTTGAGGCGTGGCGAGAGCTATGACAAGGTCATCGCGACAGCCGCCAGCAGCGCCGCCATCGCGCAGCAGTACGGTCATCGCTATAACCGCTACATCGACGGCGTCTGTTACTGCAACGAGGACTTTGCCCGCGAACTGCATCAGCTCGGCTTCGGCGTACTGGGCACAGGCGACCGCGCCTACCATGAGCTTGTCTCGGTCAAGAATACCGCCAAGGTTCTGACCGGCATGAGACTCACCTCGCGCGAAGCACCGGACGAAACCCAGGCCGAGATCCCGACTTACAGCCGTGTCGGCCACATCGACGCCCCGGTGCCGATCCTGCGCACGATGGTCGGCGGGTCGAACATGCAGGACGACCTGCGCGAGCTGGCGCGCTTCGAGATCGATTACCCGGAAAGTAGCGATGCATTGCCGCTGATGATCGTGCAAGGCATGGCCGACGATCAGATTTCGCCGGGAGAGGCCCAGGCGCTGCGCCGTGCCTGGCGCGCGATGCCGCGCAAGGACCTGTTGCGCTTCCTGCGGGTCTACGCCATCTCGACTCATTTCCACTCGCCGCAGCGCACACGGCAGCTGAGCAGTCTCGATCGCTTCATGATCTTTGCCAATCGATTCACCGACTCCAATCTCGAGAACTACGGCGACGTGGTCGAGTCGTGGCGTCTGCACTTGGAGGAAGGGGTCATACCCTTCGAACCCTGGCACGAAGTGTTCGGGCATCAAACCGGACCCGAGGCGGCCGCCAGCGCCGACCTGTTCCGCAAGCACTACGCGCGTGCCAGCGACGCTCACTTCGCCGGCAGCAAACAGTCCATGAAGGGCCACACGCGCTACAAGGACTGGCGCGCGCTCATGCCACACGCCACTCGCTACGAGGTGCGTGCGACCGCCGAATGGCTGTGGCAGCGGTTCATCGCCGACGGCTTGAAGAATTTCGGACCGCTGGAGCGCGGTCACGTGTACGCGCTGCTCGCCACGGGCCGCGATCTCGGCGCGGTACTGCGGCCAAACGCGGCAAACACGCGGGTGACGCCCGAAGACCTGGCCAGCGGAGCCGGCCTGGAGTGGATGACACGCACCGCCAGCCGCACGCTCGCGCTGGCAAGCCGCTCGCCCGATGCGCGGGCGACGGCCAACGACCGCATCGGAGCGGCGGTCGCGTTCATCATTGCCACGCCGTTCATGCTTGCCGAGGAGGGACGCTGAAATGGATACCTGCACGTTACGTCGCGCCTTCCTCAAACGCAGTCTGATGTTGGCCGCGCTGGCCGCCAACGGCCTGCCGCTCGGCACCGTGCGCGCCGCGCAGGGAGACGTAGCGCTGTCCGAGCGCGTCCTGGTCAACGTCATGTTGAACGGCGGACCGGACATGCGCCACCTGATGATGCCACCGTGGTCGGCCGTGACCGGCAGCTATGGTCACCAGTTCTGGCGGCTCCGCGCCAATGTACAGGCCAGCGCCGACACGGCGGAGGCGCTGGAAGCGCGCTGGCACGACGCTTACCTGCCGGTGAGCGACGGCGCCCTCGAGTTCGGCATCCTGCGCGAGGCCGGCTGGCTGCACACGATGTGGAACGCGGGCAAGCTCGCCGTGGTGTGCGGCGTGGAGAGCAGTCCCTCGCGCGATCATGATCTCGCGGTGCGCACACGCGAGATGGGCAACCGTCACGCCCACAAGGACACCCTCGGCTCGGGCTGGGGTGGGCGGCTGGCATTCGCCGCCGGCGGCAACGCGGTCGCGCTCACCAAGTCGCCGCGACGTTTCGCCTTCGGACCCGATCCGGCACTGCCGACCGACCTCGCGCGAGTCGACAATCGCCGCCTGGTGGCGGCCGGCAACATGCGTGAAATGGCGCTCGCCGCGCCGGCACAGAATAGCGATTTCCGCTCCACGAGCGATCGCCTCAAGCGCGCGCTGGAGAACTATTACGGCGCGCGACGCGACTCGGTCGGCGCGCGGTCTGTCTATGCCCAGTACTTCGACAACGAACGCATGCTGCGTGAACTGGGCGGCGCGATCGACGCGCGCCTCGCCGACGTGCCGGTGCCGGCCGCGTTCGAGCCGCTGTTCGGTGACAGGCGCGGCACCCGCTACAACCTCGCGCTGCAGACACGCAATCTCTACGACGCGCTGGTATGCAGCGATCTGCTGGCGCTGCGCGTGGCATCGATGGAATACAACGTGTGGGATACCCACAGCAACCAGGCCGCGAACTTCGCCGCCCACGCCAGTTTGCTGTTCGGCGCGACGGGCGCGCTCGCCACACTGTGGTCGGAGCTGCCCGACGCGGCTCGCGCACGCCTGGTGTTCGTCATCGGCGGCGAATTCGGCCGGCAGCTCGCCGCCAACGGCGGCGGTGGCACCGAGCACGGCGAAGGCACGAGTATGCTGGTGATCGGCGACTCGGTCGCCGGCGGCGTCTACGGCACGATGTTTCCCGACGAGGAGATCGCGCGCTTCAGGCAGGCATCGGCCGACATCGTCGGGGTCAACGCCATCGACCACGTATTCGGCCGGATCGCCGAGTGGATCGCACCAGGCAGCAAGCCACTGGTGTTCCCTGATTTCGCCAATGCGCCGCTGGAGAGTGGATTGTCGCTGGACGGCCTCCTGCTGGGCTAGCAGCAGAACTCACCCGGCGTCGAGCCTGCCGACAAGGGCCTCAGCGTCGCCAAGTCTTTCCTCCGCCGGATTCTTGTCCAGGGCACGACCACAGGCCCCTCCGCAAAAGCAACGCGACACGCTGGCCTGGTTCGACGCCGAGCGGCCCAGCTCGGTGGTCCATATCAACTACCCCTTCGACGAAACCGTCGCGGCGCTCAAACGCACCCAGAAGTCCCAGCAGAAAGGCAAGCTGGTACCGCGCATGTTGCGAACCAGGTCCCTGATGCGACACCAAAGTTCACGGTTGCATCCCCCATGGCCTGCGTGACCCGCGTGGCGACATTGTCGCGACCGACAACCGCTCTGCATAATGGTGGTCGGCGTTTCGCCTGAGGTGTTTCCGTGATCAGTTTCATCTTCGGGGTGCCGGTCGCCACGAGTGCCAGCGGCACATTTCAACCTTCGCTCGGCACCTACCTCGGCAGCATCGGCTCGGTCACGGTCGTCAACAAGCTGCGGGCGGAAGCGGTCACGTCGAACGACAACAAAGTAGTTTTGCGCGGAGATTTCTCTGCCAATAGCACCGGCGATCTGGGTGGCGGCGAGATTACCGGCTTTGACGTGATATCCCCTTCCGGCAGCCGACTGATCAGGGTCACTGGTCTTCCTGGCACCAAGCTCGAGGATCTGAACGGCGCAGCCGGCGCGACGCAGTCCGAGATTCAGCGTGAGATGAAGCGAGGTTTCAGCTTGACCAGCGGCGCGGCAGACGACGTCGTGGTTGGGTTGGCGGGTAATGATCGATTCATCACGGGCGCGGGTGACGACGAACTGCGTGGCGGCGCCGGCGACGACCGCCTGGACGCGAGGGCCGGCAATGATGTGCTGGACGGCGGGCGCGGCGTCGACCGCATGATTGGCGGCGCCGGCAACGACAGCTATGTGGTGGACAACCGGGGCGACCGGGTGGTGGAAGGTAACAAGGCCGGCATCGATACGGTGCGCAGCTCGATCCACTGGACCATGGCCAAGGGTGTGGAGGAACTCGTCCTTACCGGCAAGAAAAATCTGCACGCGGTTGGCAACGCCGCCGACAATGTCATCACGGGCAACAGCGGTGCGAACGTGCTGGAGGGCCGCGCCGGCGATGACACGCTGGACGGTGGGCGCGGTGACGATACCCTGAAGGGTGGCCTCGGCGACGACAAGTACACCGTCGACCGCGGCACGGACAAAACGGTCGAACTCGCCAACCAGGGCCACGACGAGGTTTTCTCCAGCGTGAGCTACACGCTGGCCGTCCACGTCGAAGACCTCACCTTGCTCGGCAGCCGCGACATCGACGCGACCGGCAATGACCTCGACAACCGGCTGCGCGGCAACGACGGCGACAACGATCTCGCCGGCGGCGCGGGCGCCGATATCCTGATCGGCGAGGCGGGTGCGGATCGCTTCATCTTTGCCCACAGCGGTCAGGACGCCGACCGCATCAGCGACTTCCTGTCCGGCACCGACAAGCTGCGCCTGGACGGCAACGTGTTTGCCGGGCTCAGCGCCGGCGCTCTCGATCCAGGTCAGCTCGGCGCTCCCGGCGCACAGTCCGGCGGCGACGACTTCCTGGTCTATGACCAGACGAGCGGCGTGCTGTCCTACGACGCAACCGGCAACGGCGGCAGCCTGCAGACCATCGTCACCCTCGAGCCAGGCACGACCCTGCTCGCGACCGACATCCAGGTGTTTGTCGTCTAGCCAGCATCCCGGCCATGTCTTCCTCGCGAGGACGTGAGATTACCGGTGTGACAGGCCGCGCGGAGCGTTGAAACTCGGAACGCCCCGTTTCCCGCCTCTCTTCCATTCACCTCTGAACCTGTTCAGAACGGACTCGAGCCTTCGAATTCTCCGATCGCAGGGGCGCGAGGCGTCCCCGATCCCGGCTTCACAGGTCAGGATGGAAATGCGTACGCCGTCCGCGCAGGGGCGCCAGGTAGGAGTCCACGTGGCGCAGGAATTCCGGATCACGCCACAGGGGAATCGGCGCCACGTACGGTCCGGTAAGATCGCCGGGCATATTTGCCTCGATGAAGACCGGCCCGGTGACCGTCAGGGCCACATCAAAGCCAATGAGGAACAGGTAGTCCCGCGCTCCCTCCGTGAGGAGCCGGTGGGCCCGGATACAGAGGTCCACCGCTTCGGGAATGTCGGGGAGCACGACGCCTTCGATAGGCGCGTGGGTGACGGGATGAACACTGAGAAGGCAGTCCTGCTCAGCAAGGTAGCCGGCACTCACACGGCCGGTACTCGGATCCGTCTGACATTCAAATCCACCCTGGGATACGTTATCCACCGCTGAGTCCGATATCGCGACTCGCCAATAGATGGAAAAGATCGCGACATGACCTTGCCGATCCCTGATGGTGGTGATTCGCAAAGTCGCGAGAGTCGTGTCGCCCACCAGCGCAGCCACACGCGGATGGTTGTGCAGGCGCGGCATCAGAATCCAGTCCCCTCTTTCCGACGCTCGGCACAAGCGCCTGACGAGTTCGTCACTGCAGAGGGGAACTTGCGCGAATGCCAGAAGGCCGTCTTCCCCCGTCATGGGCGCAGGCGGCCGTTCGATGGAGTAGGTCTCTGCTACAGGATCGAAGAAGATCCGCCTCGCGCCTCTTCCCGCGTCCTCATGCGCGGGTTTGATGAAAAGGTCGACTTTCGGAATGGCCTTGTCCGAGACCCGCCATTCCACGCTGCCCCTGGAGAACAGCGCAAGCAACGGACCGGCTGGAAGACCCTGTTGTTCGAGGAAGCGAGAGAAACTCGTCTTGTCATGGACGAACGCCATGTCGCGCTCGATGCCGGCGACCGACTTCCCGGACACCAGGTATGAAATTGCCCGAAGGTCAAAACTGTGTCCGGCCCCTGCGATGCGTGTAGCGTACTTCGGGAGATGGAATCCCTGCTTGTAGAACTCCGCCGGAAGGAGTCCGGGAAACCGGAAGCACGTCCGCATAAGAATCCTCTTCTGCTGCCTTAAGGGTAGTTCCGAGAGGCGGCGGGCGCCCGGACCAAATTTGCGAACCGCCCTGGGCGCCGCGACGAGCATGTAGAGCAGGAGAGCAGGGATCCAGCAGACCCTGTAGACAAGTTTGTCCGGAAGCAGGCGATGCAGAACCAGGGCCGTTTTGCGCGCAGCGGGAAATCGAACACAAGCGATGTGCAAAACCGACCATAGTTGGAAGCGGTCATGATGGGCAGCGACATCCATCAACTCTTCCCATTTCGGAGGGGACAAGAGCAGACGCAGGGCGTCAACGAAAACACCAGTGAGGGAAGTAGACGGCGGCACGACCAAAGTCCCGTCTGCCAGCAGCGTCGAGCTATCGCCAGGGCGCAGGCGGAGTCGGAGCGGAGGGAAGGAATAGCGGCCTAATCGTCCACATCCGCCACGTCCTGACATGGCTGCGCCACGAACCGTCCAGAACGCGTCCCGGACAGCCACGAGCGTGCGCTCGTTGCGACGACCGTTTGCCATGAATCAGGCCGTCGGCCTGGCTTCGCCAAGGCCGATAGACCCGTGCCCTCCTGCCGCCGGTGCCGGGCCGTTCGACATTGAGCACTTTCAACACGCCGTTGCTCATCGTGGCCAAGAGGGCGCTTGGAGATGGAAGAGATGCTATCACACGATGGTGCTGGCTCATCCAACGGCAGCGCCGGGCCCTCGACCGCAGGTGATACGAGTCCGTGGCAGACCGGTGCAGAAGGCGCGACCGCTGGACGCTTGAAGTCCTAGTCGAGGACGCGACTCCGTCGTGGTTCGGAGGCCTCATGAAAGACCTCGGCCAGACGTCCGCCGAGCGATTTGAGCGCTCTCACCAGGGCGTGCCACTCCGCAGGGACCATTGCGGCGTCGATGTCGGCGGCAATGCGTCTGACCGACGTCGCATGAGACGCTCCTCGCTTGCTCCGCACCTGTATCATTCGGCCCGTCAGCACGCCGAGTCAGCGTATCGTGGGCGGGCATGCGCACGATGTCTCCGAAGCGCCAGTGCCCGCGTTGACGGCGCTCCGCGCCCTACGCTAGTTTCGTGTCCTGCCGCTCAGAACGCCTGCGCCGTCGCCTGCCGGCCTCTCGCTCGCGAACCGCAACTACTAGGAGGTTTCATGTCCTTGGTGATCGGGTTGGACGACCCTCGCGCCACGCAGTGCGAGCTGGTCGGCGGCAAGGCGTGCAGCCTCGGCCGACTGGCCTCGCTGGGTCTCCATGTACCGCCGGGATTCACGGTCAGCACCCACGCGCACGACGAGTTTCTCGCGGCGGACGGGCTGCACACGCGCATTCGCGCGCAGCTCGGCCAGCTGGACACCGACGATGCGCTGGCGCTCGAGCGGCAGACAGCCGCGATCCGCGCCTTGATCGAGGCGCAGCCGTTACCGCCGAAGATCGTCGCGGCCATAACCACCGCCTACGCCGCGCTCGGCGACGAGGCCTACGTCGCGGTACGGTCCTCCAGCTCCGCCGACGATCTCGCGGTCGTGTCCTTTGCCGGCATGTACGACACCTATCTCGACGTCCGCGGCAGAGAGGCGGTACTCGCCGCGGTGCGCCGCTGCTGGGCCTCGATGTGGACCGCGCGGGCGATCACCTACCGGCATCAGAAGGGTTTCGACGGCGAGGTCGAGAGACTCGCGGTGATGGTGCAGACGATGCTCGAGCCCACCGCGGCAGGGGTGATGTTCACTGCCAACCCGGTGAGCACGCGTACCGACGAGATCGTACTGAGCGCCAGTTGGGGGCGGAGCGACGCGGTGGTGTCGGGCATTGCGAAGCCCGACAGTTGGGTGCTGGCGCGCGACAGTCTCACCATCAAGTCACGCGAGCTTGGCGACAGGGAAAAGAAGATCGTGCGCAATCCGCACGCTGACCACGGCCCCGTGGAGATGTCCACCACCCCGGCGGAACGTGCCCAGCCGTCGCTTAACGAGGCGCAGGTGCGTCGGCTGGCCGCCATGGGTCGCGACCTCATGCAGCGCCGTGGCGGCCAACCGCAGGACATCGAGTGGGCGCGCGTCGGCGAGTCTTTTTTCGTTCTGCGGGCGCGTCCGATGACAGGCGTGGAATTCACCTGGGACGAAGACGTCGACGGCTGGCAGGACGCACCCGACGTGGCTGACACCACTTGGACCTATACCAGGTCGATGGACTCGACCGGCGGGATCTCGCCGCTGTTCTATTCCTGTCGAGCGTTCGAGTGTTACGTCAACTATTCGCGTTTCGCCCAGCTGTTCGGCTTCAAGCACACCACCAGGGTGCGCTGGCACAAGTACCGAGGCGCGACCGCATATTTCAATGCCGACGCCGAGCGTGCCTGGCTCACCCAGCAGTGGCCGGCCCAGTTGCGTGACCTGACCAATATCCCACCGGCCTGGCATCGGGACATCCTGGCCGCGCCGGCGTCGAAATGGGGCATGCTGCGCACGTGGGCGCGGGTCCATCTGCTCGCGCCGGAGTTCGGGGTGACTCGCTGGTTCGCCACCACCTACGACTACCTCGACAACCGCGTCGCCGAGGCCGACGGCCCGAGCGCGGAGGCATTGGCGGCGATGGACGACACGGCCCTGATCGCAGCCGCCGAGGCGCGCGTGGCCTTTGTCGACGGGTGGTTCAGGACGGTGTGGCCGCCGTTCTTCCTCTACGGCACCGCCGCGCTCGCCGGACTCGCAAAAATCCTCGAGCACTGGTACCCGGACAACACGCCGTCGACCTTCCAGGATCTGCTCTGCGGTAGTTCTGGCAAGCAGGCCACGCTCGAGGCCGAGGCTTTGTTCGAGCTCGCTGAGCGCATTCGGCATTCGGCCGCGTTGAACCAGCTGTTCGCGACGGCGCACAAAGCCGAGTTCTTCGCCGCCGCGCGCGCCAGCGCTCACCCCGACGCGCAGGCGTTCACCGTCGCCTATGATCGATTCATCGAACAGCACGGCCATCGTGGCCAGCAGGAATGCGATTTCTACTACGAACGGCGGGTCGAGAATCCGGCGCTCGACTACGATGCCTTGCAGCAGCTGCTCGCTAGCGACGAACCGGTCCATCCGGAAGTGCTGATGGAAAAGCAGGTCAAACGGCGGCGCGCCGTGACCGCGGCGGTGTGCGCCCATCTGCGCAAGCAGCGCTGGGGCGCGCTGCGCGAACGGGTGTTTCGTCATGTCGCAAACTACTGCCAGCGCTTCCTCAGGTATCGCGACGATGAACGCCACTATCGCGATCGCCTGACCTACGGCAAGAAGCGCGTGTTCCTCGAGATAGGCAAGCGCCTGCAAGCGCGCGGCTTGCTCGACGCGCCGGACGATTTCTGGTTCCTGGCGCGCTTCGAACTGTATGGCTACCTGCTCGGTCAGCAGCCTGCGGCGCTGTCCAAGGCCAAGATGGCCGCGCGCAAGCGGGTGTTTCAGCGCCGCAATGCGCGCCTCGAGCCGACACCGACCTGGCTTCAGAACGATGTGCCTGTCGACCTCTCCGGGGTGGTGCAGGACCCGCAGGATTTGCTGGCCAGCGTCGCCGGCAGGCGCGGACTCCCCCCCGACATCGCACGCATCGTGCCACGGCTCGATCAGATCGGACGCGTGGAAAGCGGCGACCTCCTGACGTGCAGCAGCACCGATCCGAGTTGATACCGATGATCTCCGAGATCCGAGGCCTGGAGCTGGATACGGACAGCGTGCTCGCCGGCGGCGCCTGACCGTCGCGCGAGTACCGCATTCCCGCCCTTGGGGGTGCCTGACGCCAGGCCCCTCGTGCCGGGTGATGCCAATCAGCATCGACGGCAACGATGCGCGGCCGCAAAGCATGACTCCGCCGACTGGTGCCGTGCACTTGCTGCCGGCGCTGCCCATGCCGCTAGCGGTCGGGCCGCTGGCCATGACCGACAGCGCCGGCATGGGGTGTCGTATGCGCGAGAGGAGCCGCTGCGCCCACCTCGCCGGGCGCGGGCGAGGCGGCGCGGATCGTCGTCGGTCGCGGCGTCCGCACCGCGCCCGGGGCCGATGTGCGACATTCCAGGCAATCGCGACAGCGCCTCGATCCGCGTACGCGCAGGCGCGTTACCATCGTCGCCAAGGCCCCGCCTGTGCCCGACAAGGAGGCCGAGCAAGCATGACAAGTTTGTTACCGCTGTTACGCGTCACGCGGCTGGTGTCCCGCATGCTGCTCGGCGCGAGTTTGATTTGCGCATCGATTGGCGGCCACGCTGCTGAACCGCCCGCGCGGGAAGAGAGTCTCGAGCGGGCACGGGCCAAGGTCACGGATGTCTTGTGGCGACGCGTGGAGCGTGAACGGGTACTGACCGTGCTGGTGCAGTTTCGTACCGCCGAAATCGACGCGCTCGCCGACTTGCGCCTGGGGCGCGGTGACCGCTCGGCGCGTGAGGACAGCCAACGGCAGCGCGTCACGGGTTACCGCGAGATCAAGCGCCTCGCCCGCACGGGCCTGCTGCGCGGCGATGCGCCGCTCGTGCGTGAGTACACCCAACTGCCGATGTCGGCGGTGAAGATACGGAACATCGCCGAACTCACGCGGCTGCTGCGTCGCCCAGAGATCGAGGCCGTGCACGAGGACGTGCTGATGCACCACGCGCTGACGCAGAGCCTGGCGCTGATCCACCGTCCCCCGGCCGGTGCGGCGGCACAGCTCGGTGCCGGCACGACGGTCGCGGTGCTCGACACCGGTGTCGACTACACCCGGCCAGCCTTTGGCCCATGCGACACGCCAGGTATCCCCGCGACCAGCTGCAAGGTCGCCTTCGCACAGGATTTCGCCACTCAGGACAACACTCTGGACGCTGACGGCCACGGCAGCTCGGTGGCGGCCATCGCGCTCGGTGTCGCGCCGGGCACGCGCATCATCGCGCTGGACGTGTTCGACGGCGACACCGCGCGGAGCAGCGACGTGATCGCTGCCATGGACTGGGCGATCGCCAATCGCAGCACCTGGAATATCGCGGCCATGAATCTCAGCCTGGGTGACGGCGTGAAGCGCACCTCGCCGTGCGGAGGGCCGTTCAATCCGTACCGCTCGGCGATCAACAACGCCATCAACGTCGGCATCATCAGCGTTGTCGCGGCAGGCAACGAAGCCTTTCTCGATGGCCTGTCTTCGCCGGCCTGCACCCCGGGGGCACTGTCGGTCGGTGCGGTCTACGACAGCGATATGGGCCCGCTCAATTGGAGCATATACAGTGACTCGAGCACGGCAGCCGACAAGGTGACCTGTTTCTCCAATACCGCGAGCTATTTGTCGGGTTATGCGCCGGGCGCGCAGATTACCGCCGCTGGCGTGACCTTCAGCGGCACCTCGCAAGCGGCGCCTCACGTCGCGGGTGCGGTGGCCGCGTTGAAGGCGGCTTTTCCCGCTGACACGCCCGGCGAGACCACCAACCGCCTGGTCTCCGCCGGCGTTCCGCTGACGGACTCGCGCCCACAGGTCGCGATCACCAAACCGCGTCTGGATTTGAAAGCGATCTTTCCGCCGCCGCCCAATGACGCTTTTGTCGATAGGGTGACGCTGTCGGTCACCAGTGGTTCGCAGACGCTCGACACTCTTTACGCCAGCAAGGAAGTCGGCGAACCCGAGCATGCGGGCAATACCGGTGGCGCATCGGTCTGGTGGCGTTGGACCGCGCCGCAAGACAGTACCGTGCGTACCACCCTGCGCCTCACGACCGCCGGCAGCACCATCAATACGCTGCTCGCGGTCTATACCGGTGAGGCCGTGACCGCACTGGCGCCAGTGGCCGCCGCGAACAGCCCCGCAGGCCAGCCTGCGACGCTGGCTTTTCAGGCCGCCGCGGGTGTGACCTACGCCATCGCCATCGACGGTCGCGACGGCGCCCGAGGGTCGGTCGGCCTGGCCTGGGCGCTGGACACGGACGGGGACTGCATCGGCGACGACCAGGAAAGCGCGACGAGCACCCATGCCTTGGACCTCGACAGTGATGACGACGGTATCGCTGACGGTGCGGAAGACCTCAACTGCAACGGCATACACGACGCCGGCGAGACCGATCCGCGCCGCTCGGACACCGACGGTGATGGCATACAGGACGGCACCGAGCTCAGGATAGTTGCCGGAGTGCCAGACCCCGACGGCGGCGGCCCGTTGCTCGGCACCGACCCGGCGTCGTTCGTCCCCGATGCCGATCCCACGACCGGGACTTTAGCGCTCGACCCTGACAGCGATGGCGACGGCGCCGGCGACGGCGCCGAGGATCGCAACCGCAATGGCGCGCTCGAGAGCGGTGAGTCCGACCCCAACGATCAGACATCCACACCGCAGGTCGCCCAACAGGTAGCGCTGCCCTCCGCCTGGCTGGCGCTGCTTGCGCTCGTCCTGATTATGCTGGGGCACCGGGCGAGTTCGCGCCCGCGATGGACACGTTCATGAAGTCGACGCGCGGTTTCATCTCTGTATTCAGCGCAGCCTACCTCGTCCTGCACGTCGCTTATCTGCAGGTGCCCACGCCCTTCCTGGTGGAAGTCGCGTATCGCTACGCCATCGTGCAGCCGGCCGCGGTGATGGTGGCCTGGATCGCGCCCGGGGAAGCAGTACAGGTGGTCGACAATCAGCTTCGCTCGGCCAGCGCCGCGCTCGAGATCGTGCGCGGTTGTGACGGTGCCGGCCTGCTGTTCCTGCTGCTCGCCGCGATCGTGGCGGTTGATGCGTCACCGAGCAGGAAGCTGGGCGCTGCGATTGGCGGCGGGGTGATGGTGTTCGCACTCAATGAACTGCGCATCGTCGGTCTGTATTTCGTTGCCGCCTATCACCACACCCTGTTCGTGCCCTTGCATGTCTACTTCATTCCGATGTTGGAGATTCTGGCCTGCGCCGCCTACTTTGCCTGGTGGTTGAACCGCTGGTCGGCCGCTGAGGATCACGCCGATGCCGCGCGGGATTGAGCTTGCCGGGCGTGTCTTCGTGCTGTGGCTGGTGGTGACGCCGGCGGTGTATTTTCTCGCTCGCCCGGTACTGCAGATCTCGCTGCCGCTACTCGAGATTGCCATCGGCGCGCTGCAATCGGACTACTACCCGGTGTTACGCATCAGGCACATCAACGGCGAGCCGATGATCACGATGCGCTGCGTGCTGCGCACACCGCTGCACATCGCCGTCGGCCGCACGCTGCCGCCGGGCACAGACTTCGATGGTGGCGCCACGCACGTTGCCCATGTCTTGCTACCGCTCGCGTTGTTCGTGTGGGTGGCGATCGCGCGAGTGGCGGCCGACGGCGGGCGGCCGCGTCTGCTGTTGCTCGGCCTCGGGGCATTGCTGGTGTTGTCCCTCACTACCCCGCCGCTGCTGGCGGGACGAGTCGCGAGCCTGCTCGCCGCCAGCGCAGGCGAGGGGGATACCGTCGGCGCCCCGCCGCTGGAGCAGTTGCTGCTATTCATGGAGGGCGGTGGCCGTTGGCTGGTCGGCATCGTGCTCGGCATCCTGTGCGCCGCACCGGCCGCACCAGCCAGCGCCGCGGTGGTCGCCTCGTGAGCGCTCGGATCAGGTAGCCCTGTTCTAATGGCGCGGGTCGCCAGCAGGGCGGCGGCGGCACTGGTCCACAGCGAACCTGGCGTGGGGCGATGCCCCGGAGCAGCCAGGGTCACGGCATGCGAGGCCCCGCACGACAGGGATGTCGGCGCGGCCGTTCGTGCGTCGTAAGCCTGCGCGAGTCCCGCACCTGCCATGCCACAATGCACCGCATGACCCTGCCGCTGTTCCCCTCTACGCCCACACCCGTGCCTCTCAGCGCCGACGCCGCCCTGCTCTGCGGTTTCGCGCTGCCGGTAGCGGACGCGCTGCTCGAAGCGCTGCACGGGGTCGCGGCCGCCGCGCCGTTCCGGCACATGCTCACACCGGGCAATCGCCGCATGTCCGCGGCGATGACCAACTGCGGCGCGCTCGGCTGGGTGAGCGATCGTCGCGGCTACCGTTACGTCGCGACCGATCCGGACAGCGGTCTGGCGTGGCCTGCGATGCCCGCCACATTCCTCGAGCTTGCGCGGGCCGCCGCGGCCGCCGCCGGTTTCGATGACTTTCAACCGGACGCGTGCCTGATGAACCGCTACAAGGGCGACGCACGGCTGTCACTGCACCAGGACCGTGATGAGCTGCCGCTCGATCAGCCGATAGTCTCGGTGTCCCTGGGCCTCACCGCGGATTTCCTCTGGGGCGGCGCCGTGCGCAACGCGCGGGTGCGACGCGTGCCCGTCAACCACGGCGACGTGGTGGTGTGGGGTGGCGATGATCGGTTGAGATTCCATGGCGTCGAGGCACCGGGGGCCGGACAGCACCCGGCGGCCGGCGCAGTGCGCTACAACCTGAGCTTTCGCCGCGCACGCTGAGGCCCGAGGGCTGACGGCTCACCGCTGTCGGTGACCGGGCCCAGGGACGATGTCCACTCGGAACGCGGTACTCACGCCGGCCGGCTCACGCGGCTATCGTCGCTCGCCGTGGCGCCCGCATGCATCTACGCCGGCATGTCCTCGTGCGCCTGTCGACTCACACTGCGACAGTCCGAAGTCGTACCGTGGGGCCGAAGCGCGCAAGCCTTACAGGCGCGGGGCCGGTAGGTGCGCTCGCCGTCCCGGCTGGAGGTCCCTGCTTGGCGAAACGTCCCACTTGCGGGGCATGGGTAGCTGTCCTGCGCGGCGTCTTAGGCGAACTGTTGGCGCGACTAGCCATTGCCCGACTGACTGCATCCAGTCAGCCGTGATGCTGAGCATGGCCAGCCGTGGCAGTTTGCTAAACGCGTCGCCGCTGGGGAAATGCCCCTGAGTCTTGGTGATCTTCCGCAGCTGGCTAGTGAGGCTCCCGATCGCGTTGGTGGTGTCAATCACGCTGCAAATCTCGGGGACGAAGGCGAAGAACGGGAACAACCGATCCCAGGCGTGACGCCAAGTCGCGGCGGCCAGCGATATGGCGCTCCGCCACACGCTCAAACTCGAGCACGCCTTTTCTCTACCGTCTCGGCACGCGCACCTGCGACGAGCGGTTGGTCTTCGGCGCTGCGCTCATTGCCATTTTCGACGCCTCGACGGCGCGCGCCCCGGACCAACGTGGCGGGCTATGCGCGCCCCATGCCCCGGCGCCACAACCCACCCAGCAAGCCAAGGCCGACCAGGCCAAGACTGGCAGGCTCGGGCGCGGCAATGACTTCCACGCTGCGGATGTCGGCGCGTACAGCCTGAAGACCGTCGCATATCGCGACAGAGCCGAAGAACACCACGTCGGTACAGTAATTGACCGACACCTGGGCCCGGTCGAAAGCCGCGATGTTCAAGCTGGTCGGCAGATCGGCGGAGGAAAACACCGTGCCCGAGGCGTCGCTCAGCTCTACGTCGAGCCAGCCCAGTTCCAGGCCGGCCACCGTCGGACCGCTCACAGCTATGGTCAGAGAAACCAGCAAATCCCTGAACGAGAATGCCGGTGAGCTGTCGATGATATTCACGCGGCCGTTGCTGGTCGGGGTCTGGGCAAAAGCGTGCGTGCCGAAGCGGGCACGCGTGTCCAGCACGGAGTAAACCAGGAAATCTGGCGTGCCGCCGAGAGGCGTATCCCCGTCCGCCGTCAGCGAGTACTGAACGGTGTCGCCAACCGCGGCCAGGCTGCTGAGTCCGGGATCGACGGAAGTGACGGCGCCGTTGAAGCGATAGGTCAGCGGCAGCGCGCTTGCGTTTGAGCTCGCAAGGCTTGCGATGAATGCCAGGGCCAGGAAGATCTTCGGACCAGTACACATGTCGGGACACTCCTTGTTTGCAGGCTCGTGTCGTGCCAGCCGCGTCCCGGCTGCCCACGAGCAGGCCCGAGTGTAGATCCCCGTCTCGACCCGACGATGCGATGTACGCCCGCCAAATGCAGAGTTTCGTTACAAGCGCGCCGTTTCCGCCGTCCCGGTCCGCTGGCAGTCCGATCACATCCAGGCCTGGCAGACCCTGCTCCCGGCACGTCTTCACATAGGCGTGCGAGGTGAGCCATGGCACTCGTCGCGCGCTCGACTTCGCCCAAGGCGCAGGCCCACACCGGGAGCCTGAGTCAGCGCCAATCCTGCTGTCGACCGTCACGCTTCCCCGGGCTGGGGACTACCGATTGCGTGACGCGATCGCTCGCACGCCGCGCATGCTCAGCATGATCACTGAACACAGCATTGACGCCGGCGGCGAAGAATGCAGCGTACTCGGCAGCATAGTGGCCATAGGCGGCAGCGTCTTCGCCGCTGCGCAGATCCTTGGGCAGGAACAGGTTCTCGCTGCGGAAGGTATAGGGATGAACACGAAGTTTGCAGGCGTGGGCATCGCGGACGAAACGCGTGGGCGCGCCCCGTGTGTCTCCACTCATCGGGATGACCCGTGCCTTGTTGGGGCCCACGGCGTCAGCATAGGTGGCGACGAAAGCGAGGCCGGCGGGGCTCGCCAGATCATCATAGGTGCGCGTATCGCCCGACAGCACGAAATCATAGGGCTGACCTGATTCGGCAAGAAGCTGCACCAGGGGCACGTCGATGAGTGTGTTCAGAAGCTCGAGGTTCGCCACCTCGAAGGACTGGATGAACACCCTCGCGGGATCGGTGAAGGCGTTGGCCTTGAGCAACGCCACCAGTCTCTTTTCCAGCGGCAGGCCAATGGCCTCGTGGTAACTCGGGTGCTTGGTCTCGGGGTAGATCCCGATCTTGCGTCCGGTCTCGACCTCCTTTTGCCGCACGAGATCGATGATCTCCTGCAGCGTCGGGATCCCGAACTCGCCGTTCCTCGACGCCGATTTCGGTCGCAGGGTGGGCAGCCGTTCCTGGGCACGCAGGATCTTGATTTCAGCGAGCGTGAAGTCCTCGGCGAACCAACCGGTGAGCGCCACGCCGTCCAGCACGACGGACTTCTTGCGGCTCGCGAACTCCGGGCGGCTCGCGACGTCGGTCGAATCGGCGCCGGCGAAATCGGCGTTGTCGCCGCCTAGATAGGGCTCGTGGCGCGCGATCAGCACACCATCGCGTGTGGCGACCAGGTCCGGCTCGATGAAATCCGCGCCGTGCTCGATGGCCAGCGCGTAACCTTCAAGGGTGTGTTCCGGCAAGCTGCCCGGTGAACCGCGATGGGCGACCACCAGGGGACGCGTCGGCGGTTCGAACGCGGTGGCCGCGTACTGCGAGACGCTCATGGCTACCAGGACGATGGGCAGGGCGAGAGGGCGACAGCGACGCATGTCATCAGGGTCGCCGCGGATGCATGCGGGCTCCTGCAGGCTGCGTGTGCTTCAAGCGTAGATGACCATGCAGCGGACTTCGATGCTCAGACGATCGGGCGCGTCGGGGGGCGTCTGCACGTCGTCGAAGGCGGTGTGGAAACTGAAGGTGCAGGGGGCATCGACGTCGGCCGCATCTCCCTGGCTGCCGCTCGAGCGCGCGAGGGCGCCGGCGGAATCCCATTGCTTGATCAGCAAGGCTTCGTCGCGGGTCATGGCCGGGTAGTAATACCAACGATGGCGCGCGGAGGGCCGCGCGAAATAGTTCTCGCCGATACGGTCCTGGTAGTGGATCTCGAATACTACGAGGTCCTCGGGCAGGACGGTCTGGCCGTCACACAACGCGAGGGGATAGGTCGCGACGGGCTCGACCGCGATGTTGCGCCAAACGTTGATGATCGAGAAGCGCCCGCCAGGGGCGAGTGCAGCTTCGGCCAAGGCACGCGCGATCAGCGCGTGGTCTTCACCCAGCGCTTCGCGCAGGGTGTCGTTGCGGCTCGGTGGGCGGGTCAGATCGCGCAGGCGTTGCGGCGCGCTGGTCAGCGTGTAATCACCGTGGACCATCTGCGCCGGTCCCTGCACCTGCTGGCCACCCTTGATCCGGTGACCGCTCTTCTTGCCCTGAGCGGACCGCACGTTGTGATCAAAGGCGAACGCCTGTCCGCCGGTGAACTCCGCCACCAGGCGCGCGCAGTCATCGTAGTAGCGGCCTACGACCTCGACATGATCGAAGAAGTCCAAGGCCTGGTCCTGGAGCGGTCTGGCAAGAAGCTCGAAGCCGTTCTTTACGAGCGTGCAGGCGTTTGCTCGAGTACGTTCACGGGCGTTCTGCACGTTCGTGTCGCAGGACACCACCACCATGCCTTCGGTGCCCGCATCGCTGCCGTCCGGGTCGCGGCGGGTCAGCACCTTGCCGTTGCGGTACAAGGATGGCTGTACGGTCGGATCCAGGTAGCGCAGCTTGCCCAAGGTCCCATGACCTGTCGTCGGCGCTGGCGAGATGTCAGTCATGGGCCAGTTTCGAGTTCGAGGGGCGTCGACTCGAACAACCGACGCTCACCGGCGGGCGGCGTTGGCTTCGTCATGGTTCGCTGCTCCATCGCTATTGACCTTCAGGACACCGCTCACGCATGTTGGCTACGGACCACGCCGCGCGCTCGGCGAGCCTGGAGCGGTGAGACCGCACGGTAGCGCGGCGGCCGGGCCTGGGCAAGTTGGCGAAGACCGCGTGAGCGAGGGAAGGCAATGACGAGAACCGCGTTGGTGAGCGGCGCTGGCAAAGGTAACGGCCGCGCCATCGCGCTGCGACTGGCGGCCAATGGGTACCATGTGTTCCTGCTCGGGCGCGACAGCGGCGCGCTGGCGGCGGTCGCGGCGGCGTGTGTCGCGCACTCAGGGCGAGCGGACTTCATGGCTGGCGATTTGTGCCATGCCGACGACATCGCCTCTGCACTCGACGCCGCCCGCGGGCGCCTGGGCAGTATCGACGTGCTGGTCAACAACGCTGGGACCTCGGCACGCGGGACGGTGCAAGACGCGGACCTCGAGGACTGGCGCAAGGTGCTGGACCTCAACCTCTGGGCCACCATCGCCCTCACCCGCGGCGTGCTGCCGGGGATGATCGCGCGGCGCCAGGGCGCGGTGATCAATATCTCCTCCATCAGCGGCCGCCACAGCGCCGGCGGGGACGCCATCTACGCCGCCAGCAAGCACGCCCTGAACGGCTTCACGGCGAGCCTGTTCGAGGACGTCCGGGAATTCGGCATCAAGGTGTCCTGCATCATGCCGGGCTTCGTCGACACCCCGATGACGGCGAAGCTGCGCAGGCGCCACGAGCGCATGATCGGTCCCGAGGACATCGCCGCCTGCGTGGACTTCGTGCTGGCCTCCTCAGCGCGCTGCTGCCCGACGGAAATCGTCATTCGACCGCAGTTCGCCCCTTGAGGTCGAACACACGTTGATCCGACTCGCCAGGAAGGCCCTTGTGCAGCCTGGTCATACGCGTTCAGCGCCT
This sequence comes from Gammaproteobacteria bacterium, assembly GCA_019747795.1. Lineage (GTDB taxonomy): Bacteria > Pseudomonadota > Gammaproteobacteria > JADJYF01. The sequence goes on from JAIEQK010000137.1 coordinate 45,334, forward strand.
CGACTCCAATGACAGGCGCGCACGCAGCGGCAACAATACGAATTCCGCCCTTGAACCGCCGACGTCCATTCCGGAGTACTTGTCATGCGTCTTCACGAAGCCCCCTCACCCAACGCCCGCCGAGTACACATCTTCATGGCCGAGAAGGGCATCGACTGTCCGCGCGTGACGGTCGACATCCGCGCAGGAGAGAACATCCAGGCCGAGTACCTGGGCAAGAATCCCGCGGGGCGTGTGCCGGTGCTCGAGCTCGACGATGGCAGCTTTCTCGCCGAGTCCGTCGCGATCTGCCGCTACCTGGACTGGATGCAACCCGAGCCGCGGCTCTTCGGTGCGCCGGGTATCGAGGCGGCCACCATCGAAATGTGGAATCGCCGTGCCGAACTCAACTTCATGGCCAACGTCGCCGCCGCCTTTCGCAACATCACGGGGTTCTTTCAGGACCGGGAGACCTGTGTGAAAGAGTGGGGCGAGGTCGCCGCCAACGCAGCAAGCAGGTTTGTCGGCATGTTCGATGCGCAGCTCGCGAAGACGGAATACCTCGCCGGCGATCATTTCAGCATCGCCGACATCACCTTCGTGGTGGCCTGGGACTTCGCCAGGCGGGTGAAGGTCGTGCCGTTGCCGGACGCGCCCAACGTCGCGCGCTGGCACTCCCTGATCGCATCCCGCCCGAGTTACAAGGCGGAGTAACCGGGGCAGGCCGCGGCTTCGCGGCAGCCCTACCCTGTCCCCGTTTACCCGCCTGGGCCTGGTTGGCGGTGCGCCACGTGCACGCCCGCAAGGTCTGACTCAGAACGTCCAGGTTTCGCTGTAGGGCCGCAGTTCGACTTCGTTGCTCCAGGCCGAGCGCGGCTGTTGGTGAACCCACCAGTAGGTCTCGGCAACGTCATCGCAGTTCGCGGTCTGCTCGACATCGAAGCGCTCGCCCAGCCATTCCCGCACCATCGGGACATCGAGCGTACAGTCGAGCCGCATGTGGGCGACATGCACGCCGCGCCTGGCGTAGGCCTTGGCCAGGCTCTGCGCCAGTGCGCGCAGACCGAACTTGCCGATAGCGAACAAGGGATTAGTGGCGGAGCCGCGGAAGGCAGCGGTCGCGCTGGAGTAGATGACGCTGCCGCGACCACGCGCGATCATCGCGGGCATGACGGCCTTGGCAGCGGCGAAGGCACCCATCACCTCCAGCCTGAAGATTTCTTCCAGTTCGTCGAAACGTACTTCCAGCGGCTCCTGCATGGCATAGCCGCCCCGCGCGTTGTAGATCAGCACGTCGATGTCGCCGCATTCGGCCGCGACACGCTCGAGCGCAGCTTGCAGATGCTCGGGCTGCGTCGCGTCAGCGCTGTGAAAAGCATGCGGCAGACCGGGCGCCGCGAGCGTTGCCGCCGTGAGGGCCGCCTGACTGCCCGCTGCGGTGCGTGACAGCAGTGCCAGCGTAAAGCCTTCTCGGGCGAAGCGTGCGGCAAGGGCGCGGCCCAGGCCGTCGCCGGCGCCGACGATCGCACAAACAGGTGTCGACATGGAGGTCTCTCCTTCGGATGGTTCGGGTCAGGTTCGCAGGGCGGCGCCTGCATTCTCGTCGTGAACTTCAGATCATCCTGCTGACGTAGCCTCAGGGGTCCGTGGTGGCGGACCTGAGGGAATCACGCCCAGCCGCGCCAGTTCAGCGATCTCGTCGTTGCTGTAACCCAGTTCCGCCAGCACCTCGGCGTTGTGCTGGCCCAGTCGGGGAGCCCGCGGTTGACGGTTGAAGCGCACGCCTTCGAAGCGCGCAGCCGGTCGCGGCTGGCGTACGCGGCCCAGCCCTGGGTGCTCGTATTCGTGGATCAGGTCATTCGCCAGCACCTGCTCATGCACAAGGGTCTCGGCGCGGCTGAGAATAGGCGCACAGGGCACGCCATGCGCATCCAGCGCGGCGAGCCACTCGGCGCTCGTGCGCGTGGCGAGGACCTCGGCGGTTGCCGCGATGCGCTCGCGCGCATGGATGAAGCGCGCGGCCGTCGTGTTGAATCGCGGGTCGTCTACCCAGGCCGGTCGTTCCAGCACCGCGCACATGCCACGCCACTCGGCGTCGGACATGGCGCCCGCGGTGATGTAGCCGTCGACGGTCTTGAACACCAGGTCCTGCGCCACCTGGCCTAGACGGCGATCCGCGCTCGCCTCCACCCGGGTGTAGTTGATCATGCCTTCCGGCCACAGGTAGGCGATCGTGGCGTCGAGCATCGCCAGTTGCACGTGTGACCCGCGGCCGTGTCGCGCCCGAGCGAGGAGCGCCGCGGTGATGGCCTGCGCGGCGGTGAGCGCCGTGGTCTTGTCCGGGATCACGGTGCGGATCATGCGTGGACGCCCCGTGTCGCTGTCAGCCTGGATATCGGTCAGCCCGGAGAGCGCCTGGATGACAGGGTCGTAGACGCGTTTGCCGGCGTACGGGCCAACGTCACCGAAACCGCTGATGGAGACGTAGATGATGTCCGGCTTGATCGCGCGCAAGGCCTCGACACCGAGGCCCAGTTGCGCCGCCGCGCCCGGCCGAAAGTTCTGCACGAACACGTCGGCGGTCGCCACCAACCGCTTCACCACCTCGATACCGGCCGGGCTGTGCAGATCCAGCGCCACGCCGCGCTTGCCGTGATTGATGTTCAGGAAGCCCGAGGTCATGCCGTCGCGGCCGACGCCCATCATGCGCGTGATGTCGCCGTCCAGGGGCTCGACCTTGATCACGTCGGCACCTTGGTCCGCCAGCAGCATGGTCGCTGCCGGCCCGGACAACACGCGGCTCAGATCGATGATGCGATAGCCGGCAAGCGGCCCTTCCTGTGCGACGTTCGGCGTGGATTCCATGGGAGCGGGCCTCGGCATTGCTGGAATGGGTTGGCGCGAAGGCGCTTCGTGACAGGCGCGCGGCATTCTAGGCATGGCGGCGCGGCGCTTTCGAGCACGCCGCGCTTGTTGTTACGTACCTGCCGTTACATGATTTCACGGCTTGCGTGCGACCGCGCCGCCGCGCACGACCCGATCCTCCGCCTGCTTCTGATTCGAGGCCATCGGACGAGCATCCGCGACTCCATGTGGATTGACACCCGAGGAGGCATACTGAATTGGCGCTTGCTCGCGGCGAAGCTCGGCGCCGATGTTTCGAACGAGCCCAATGTGCGGGCCTGCATCGAGCGCGTGAGTGCGAGCCCGGCGCTGCAGGCGGCGTGGCAGGCGTGAGCCTGCCCGCCGCCCGCGGCACCGCGCACGGGAACCACGTTCATCATGAGGGCAGCGCTTTCGCCTGCCCCTGACGCAAAACGGAGAACACGATGACTGAAGTGAACCGCGTCTGGCGGCTGCACAAGCGGCCAGTAGGCGAACTGACCGATGACGTGCTGAGTTTCGCCGAAGAAGCCATACCGGCACCGGCCGACGGCGAATGCCTGTTTCGCCTGAACTATCTCTCGCTCGACCCCACCAACCGGGTCTGGATGAGCGACATCGACCAGTACATGCCGCCGGTGGAACTCGGCGCGCCCATGCGCGGCGTGGTCTGCGGCACCGTGGTCGAGAGCCGGAGCCCGGCATTCAAGGTCGGTGACGTGGTCAGTGGTCTCGGCGTATGGGCCGACTACCAGGTCGGCTCACCGGCCACCGTGAGGCCCATGGGTCCGACCGGACCGATACCGATAGTCGACGCTTTCGGCACCTTTGCCGTGGTAGGCCCGACCGCCTATTTCGGCCTGCTCGATCTCGGCGAGCCGAAGCCTGGGGAAACCGTGGTCGTGTCGGCTGCCGCCGGGGCCGTCGGCTCCATCGTCGGTCAGATCGCCAAGCTCAAGGGTTGCCGCGCCGTCGGTATCGCCGGCAGCGACGAGAAGTGCCGCTGGCTGGTCGACGAACTCGGTTTCGATGCCGCCATCAACTATCGCACCGAGGACCTGCCGGCCGCGCTCGCACGCACCTGTCCGCAGGGTATCGATGTGTACTTCGACAATGTCGGCGGCAGCATCCTGGATGCCTGCCTGAAGCGCATGAACCTGAACGGACGCATTCCGACCTGCGGCTTGATCTCGAGTTACAACGCCACCGCGCCGGTGCCTGGCCCCTACAACTACGACATGATGCTCATGCAGCGTCTCAAGATTCAGGGCTTCATCGTGATGGACTACGCCAACCGTTATCCCGAAGCCATACAGGCGCTGGCGGGCTGGATGGCGGCGGGCAAGATCAAGGTGCGCCAGGACGTGGTGGATGGCCTCGAGCACGCATTGACCGCGCTCAAGAAACTCTTCACCGGCGCCAACACCGGCAAGCTCATGATCCGAGTGAAAGACGTCTGAGCCGAGTGACCACCGGCGCGTGTGCGGGCCCGCTTGGGGCCCGCCTCGCGGGGCGGCCGATGCATCCAGGTCGGCGTGGGGCGCGGCAGGCGCCGGGTCCTACACCGTCATTTTCCCCGCGCCGCTGCCACGCCGACAGCGCTCAAGCCTTGGCCCGCAACGCGCCCCGCGCCGGCTCGAACACCAGCCCCGGATAGCCCTGCGCGGCGACCTCCTGCAACTTGGCGAAGTACTGTGGCCCCGCCGTGTGCACGGCGAACTGTCGATGCTTGCCCTCGATGTTGGCGCCGGTGTACCAGGACTCGGTCTGTTCGAAGAGCGTCTGGTGGGCGTAGGCCGCCACTTCCTCGCCCCAGGGCACGTCGACGCCGGGCGCCGGTTCCACCGCGCCCTGGCCCTGGGTCCGCGCGTGCAGGATGCAGCCGCAGATCCATTCGTTCTCCATCTCGGCGCCGAGCGGCATGTGGAACAGCACGCCCGGGGACTCCGGCCCATGCACCATGAACAGGTTCGGAAAGCCCGGGATGGTGACGCCGAGGTAGGAGTTGAAGCGCGACTTCCAGCGTTCGTTCAGGCTCACACCGCCGCGACCACGCGGATTGAGACGCTGCAGCGAACCGGTGATGGCGTCGAAACCGGTGGCCAGCACCAGCATGTCGAGCGGATGGTCGCCCGACTTCGTGCGCACGCCCGTCGCATGGAACTCGACGATGGGATCTTCGCGCAGATCGACCAAGGTCACGTTGTCGCGATTGAAGGTATCGTAGTAGCCCTCGTCCAAGATCTGGCGCTTGGTGCCGATCAGGTAGTTGGGCAGTAGTTTGCGCGCGGTGTCCGGGTTCTTCACGATGCTGCGAATCTTGTCGCGCACGAACTCGGCCAGGGTGTCGTTGGCGGCCTTGTCGGTGAAGAGATCGCAGTAGGTGTCGATCACGATGTTGAAGCCACCCTCCTGCCAGAAGCGCTCGTAGATTTCGCGCCGCTGCTCGGGCGTGTGTTCCATGGCCTTGACGGTCGACGCGATGAAGGGCGAACCAAAGGGCGTCACGCGCATGCGCTGCTTGATCTCGGGCCAAGTGGCGCGGGCCTGGTCGATGAAGGCCGGATCCACGGGGCGGTTGCCGGCCGGCACGGTGTACTGCGGTGTCCGCTGCAACACGGTGAGATGCTGACAAGCTCGCGCGATGATCGGAATGGACTGCACGCCGGAGGAACCCGTGCCGAGCACCGCGACGCGCTTGCCGGCGAAATCGACCTCGCGATCCTGCGGCCAGCGACCGGTGTGGTAGCACTCGCCGCGGAAGGTCTTGATGCCGGGAATGTCCGGCGTGTTGGCCGCGGACAGGGCGCCGCTCGCGCAGATCAGGAACTGCGCTGCAACCTGCGCGCCTGTGCTGGTCTCCACCCGCCAGCACTGCGCGGCTTCATCGTAGGCCGCGCCGGTGATGCGTGTGCCGAGTTCCATGTCCCGTCGCAGATCCAGGCGATCGGCCACGAAGTTCAGGTAACGCAGCACCGTCGCCTGGTCCGGCTGACGCTCGGGCCAGTCGAACTCGTTCATCAGTTCGTCTTTGAAGGTGTAGCAGTAATAAGGCGCCACGGGAAAATCGACGCGGGCGCCAGGATAGCGGTTCCAGTTCCAGGTGCCGCCCACGTCATGGCCTTCGTCGAAGACGCGCACGTTCAGGCCGTGCTCGCGCAGGACGTACAGGGCATGCATGCCGCTGAACCCGGCACCGATGACGATGACGTCGAAGTCGTAGGCCGGGCCGCGGCCCGGGGCAGTGGATGCGATGGCAGTGCTCGACACGGAAACCTTCTCCTCTGATGCCGGACGCGTCTGGCGACCGCGCGGGAACACCGCGGCCGCCGCCCCGCCCGAATGTTCGGCGATGGGCGAAGCTTACCTCCACTTCGCGCGCTCGCGCAGGGGCCGAGCGAGTCGAGCGCTCGGCCCGGCAGGCCAGCCCGGCGCGGACCTTCGACACGGTTGGCCAGATCCGCGGGACGATGCAGCGGCAGCCCGACCACGACATGGGTCAGGCGAACCGTGCGCTCGAAACGGCTGAGGTCGTCCAGCGCCTGGCGCAGCCTCTTCCCCGGAGCGCTGCGCCGGCGCGGGCCGCACGTGGTCAGCGATGGGGTACGGGCCGCCGATCGTGCCCCGCAGCAGGCCGGATGCGCGCGCGAGTCAACCGCCCCGCGAGGCATCGCTACCGCCGGACAAGGCGGCTATCATCGACCCGGGGCAGGCATCATCACGGAGGTCAAGAGTTATGAGTATCCGCACTATTCGTTCGATCATCGAGGGACAAGACCTGCTCAGCACACCGGCCAGCCTGCCAGTGGCCGACGCCGCGCGACTCATGCGTACCCACAAGGTGGGCGCCATCGTAGTGGTCGACGGCGAGCGCCTGGCCGGCATCTTCACCGAGCGCGACGCGCTGTTCCGCGTGGTGGCGGAAGGCCGCGATCCGCAGACCACGCCGGTGGGCGAGGTGATGACCGCCAACCCCACCACCATCGACGCCGACAAACCCTTCGCCCGCGCGCTGGAGCTGATGCATGCCGGCAGCTTCCGGCACGTGCCGGTGGTCGACAACGGGCGACCCATCGGCATCGTCTCGTCGCGCGACGCCATGGGGCCGGAACTCGAGCAGTTCATGTACACCCTGATCGTCGAGGACCACACGCGGAACGTGCTCGCCTGAGCACCGTCGCCGAGGTGCGCTTGCGGGCCGGCTTGAGCCGGCCCGCGAGTGTCACGGAGGTGTGGCGGCGCCGCTCGCCGAACCTGCCTGGTCGAGGAAGGCGTCGTAAGCCGCGATGAATTCCGACGGGTGTTCGAAGTAGGGCAAGGCGCCGGAATCGAACACGGTGAAACGCCAGTTCGCGCGATCGGTGAAGGCGGCCTTGTAGCGATAGTCGACGAAGTCTCCGCGCACCCCGTGAGACATCCACACCGGCATGCGCAGCCTCTCGTACACTTCTGTGATGTCGGCGCTGAACAGGTAGCCCGAAATGAAGTAATAGGGCACGTGATGGGCGCCTGGATGCCGCGTGGTCAGGTACGCGAACTCGAACATGCCCTCGTCGATGCGCTTGCCGCCCCAGGTCTTCTCCAGGAAGAAGCGAATGCTGGCGCGAGTGGTCAGCAGGTCGAAGAACGGGCGGCGCCATAACGGCACGGTGAACAGGCGGTACAGCCAGGCCTTGCCCCGCGAGCTGCCGGCCGCGCCGTGATACGGCGCACGGCTGTCGAAGCCGGTGGGACTGACCAGCGCGACGCTGCGATAGCTGGCCGGCTGTTCGCTGGCTGCGCGCGCCAGGAATTCGCTGGACAGCGACACGGCCAGCGCGTCGATGGAGGTCACGCCCTCGCGCCGACGGATCTCCGCTGTCGCCGCCAGCACCGCGTCGGTCATCATGCGCAGCGAGTAGGCCCGCTCACTGCGATCCGAATGGCCATAGCCCGGCAATTCCAGCGCGTAGACGCGCCGCGCGTGCCGATAGTGGTCGTAGAGCGGCTTGACCTCGTAGGCCGAGCCCGCCGCATTGACGCTGTGCACGAGCAGCAGCGGTCCGGCGCTGGTCGACGTCGGGCCATCGACGTAGCAGGCGAGCCGACCGGCATCGCTCTGCAAGCTGAGCGCCTCGCCGTCGAGCGGCGCCGGCAGGGTGGCGGCATTGAACAGCGGGGCGCTGCAACCAAGAACGGTGGTGAGCGGCAGCGCGAAGACCAGCCGCGCAGGACGGTGCGAGAACGAGGGCAAGGACGGCAGCTCCTACGTGACGACCTTGACTATGGCATCGATCGAGGGCCGCTCGCCACCGGCTGCGGGACTCGCCCTGTAGGTCGGACTTCAGTCCGACATTCCATTCCAGAGTCCCCAACAATGTCGGACTGAAGTCCGACCTACAGGGATATGGGTTGAGGCGCCACCGGAGGTTCAAGATGGCGTTCTTCGACGCTCGTTCTGTGCAACAGGCGCTGAGGGCCGAGCCCGCCAGCGACGGCCGGTAGATTGTGAAATTTCAGTAATTACTGAAATTTCAGGAACTGGCCGCTATACTGCCCGCCATGAGCGCCATGGACACCCTGCCCGCGGTCAGCCGCGAATTCATTGCCCACTTCGGCGAGATGGGCAGCCGCTGGGGCATCAACCGCACCGTAGGCCAGATCTACGCCCTGCTCTACCTGTCGCCGCGCGCGCTTAGCGCCGAGGACATCGTCGAGACCCTCGGCTTCTCGCGCTCGAACGTCAGCATGGGGCTGAAGGAGTTGCAGGCCTGGCGGCTGGTGCGGCTGCGCCACCAGGCCGGCGAGCGCCGCGAGTTCTTCGAGGCACCGGAGGACGTGTGGGAGATCTTCCGCGTGCTGGCCGAGGAACGCCGCAGGCGCGAGGTCGAACCGACCCTCAGCATGCTGCGCGGCGCGCTGCAGGAAACGCCTGGCACCGACCAGGAGCGCTACGCGCTCGACCGCATGCGCGCGATGTACGACCTGATCAGCCTGCTCCTGGGCTGGTTCGACGAGGTACAGAAGCTCTCGCCCGATACGGCGCGCAAGCTGATGGGCATGGGCGCGCTGGTGTCCCGCGCGTTGGACTTCAAGGAACGGGTCGGCGGCGGACGCGCGAAGGCCGCCAGGCGTCCGTCGACCTGAGCGAGGGAGCCCGCCCATGAGCCCCGACGTCCTCCTGCTGTCGCGCCTGCAGTTCGCGGCGAACATCAGCTTTCACATCCTGTTCCCCACCATCACCATCGCGCTCGGGTGGTACCTGCTGTATTTCCGCCTGCGCCACGTGCAGACCCGCGCGGCGACCTGGGAACAGACCTGCTACTTCTGGACCAAGGTGTTCGCCTTGAGCTTCGCGCTCGGCGTGGTGTCCGGCATCGTCATGAGCTTCCAGTTCGGCACCAACTGGCCGGGCTTCATGCAACGCGCCGGCGACATCGCCGGGCCGCTGCTCGGCTACGAAGTGCTGACCGCGTTCTTCCTCGAGGCGAGCTTCCTCGGCATCATGCTGTTCGGCCGCGAGCGAGTGCCGCCCGCCATGCATCTCGCCGCGACCTTCTTCGTCGCCGCCGGCACCACGCTCTCCGCCTTCTGGATCCTGAGCCTGAATTCCTGGATGCAGACCCCGGCCGGCTACGAGGTGGTCGACGGGCGCCTGCTGCCGGTGGACTGGTTCGCGATCGTGTTCAACCCGTCGTTTCCCTACCGCTTCGCCCACGTGCTGCTGGCGTCCTTCCTGACCGCCTCGTTCCTGATCCTCGGACTCAGCGCCTGGCAAGTCCTGAAGCGCGTCGACACCATCGGCACCCACCACGCGCTGCGCGCCGCACTGGCGGTGGTCGCGGTGGCCGCGCCCCTGCAGGTGTTCGTGGGCGATATGCACGGTCTCAACACGCTCGAGCACCAGCCGGCCAAGATCGCCGCCATCGAAGGCATCTGGGAACGGCAGCGCGGCGCGCCGCTGACGCTCTTCGGGCTGCCCGACGAAGCGACCGGCAGCACGCGCTACGCGCTCGAGATCCCGCGACTCGCGAGTCTCATCCTGACCCACGACCTGGACGGCGAACTGGCCGGCATCGCTGATTTCCCCGGCGCCCATCCGCCGGTAGCGCCGGTATTCTTCGCGTTTCGCGTGATGGTCGGCGTGGGCGGCCTGATGCTGCTGGTGGCGGCGCTCGGCGCCTGGCAGGCCTGGCGTCAGCGTGGCAATGCGCGGCTCGCCCTGCCGCAGTCCTTCCTGTGGTTGCTCGCGGGCATGAGCTTCTCCGGCTGGCTCGCCACGCTCGCCGGCTGGTACGTGACCGAGATCGGCCGCCAGCCCTTCATCGTCTACGGCCAGCTGCGCATCGCCGAGGTGGTCACCACCCTGCCCGCGCGCTACGTGGGCTCCACGCTCGCGGCCTACGTGGTGGTGTACGGACTGCTGCTCATCACCTACGTCGGCGTACTGAAGTACATGGCCGAGCACCCCGCGCAGCGTCCGACCGGCGCCGCCACGGGCGCGGAGTTCGGCAAGGCGGGCGTCTGAGATGTTCGGCATGACCTGGGCCGAATGGCTGCCGCTCCTGTTCCTCGGCGTGATGGGACTCGCGCTCCTGGTGTACGTGGTGCTGGACGGCTACGACCTCGGCGTCGGGCTCCTGCTGCCCGCCGCGTCCGACGCCGAGAAGGACACCATGATCGCGAGCATCGGCCCGTTCTGGGACGCCAACGAAACCTGGCTCGTGCTCGGCGTCGGCGTGCTGCTCGTGGCCTTTCCCATGGCGCACAGCATCGTGCTGCAGGCCTTGTACCTGCCGGTCGCGGTGATGCTCATCGGTCTCATCCTGCGCGGCGTCGCGTTCGACTTCCGCGTCAAGGCGCCGCCCCGCTACCAGCCGTTCTGGAACCGCGCGTTCTTCGCCGGCTCGCTGCTCGCGGCCTCCGCCCAGGGCTGGATGCTCGGGCACTACGTCACCGGCTTCGAGTCCGGTGTGCTCGGCCACGCCTTCGCGCTCGGCGTCGCGCTCACCCTGCCGGCCGCCTACTGCCTGCTCGGCGCGGGCTGGCTGATCATGAAATGCGAGCGTGACCTGCAGCGTCGCGCGGTCGGCTGGGCGCGACGCTTCCTGTGGCCGATGGCGCTCGGGCTCGCCGCCATCTCCGTCGCCACGCCGCTGGTCAGCCCCACGGTGGTGGCGAAGTGGTTCACGCTGCCGAACTTCTTCGCGCTCCTGCCGGTGCCGCTGGTCTCGGCGCTGGCGCTGCTGACAGTGCGCTGGGTGTCCACCCATCCCGCGCTGATCGAGGCGGGTCACGGCTGGCTGGTGTTCGCCGCCACGGTGCTCATCTTCGTGCTGGCCTTCTTCGGGCTCGCCTACAGCATCTTTCCCAACATCGTCATCGGCCGCATGACGCTGTGGGAAGCCGCCATCGGCACCGCATCTCTCAACATCGTGTTCGTGGGCGTCGCGCTCACGCTGCCGGTCATCATCGCCTACACCTGCTACATGTACCGCGTGTTCTGGGGCAAGGCACGCGCGCTGACCTACGGTTGAGCCGCATGTCTCCCTCGGAGCTGTCGGTGATCTTCTTCCTGCAGATGGCCGTGCTGATCGCGGCCGCGCGGGCGGTCGGCTGGTGTGCTCGTCGCTTTCTCGGGCAGCCCCAGGTGGTGGGCGAGATGATCGCGGGCGTACTGCTCGGCCCCTCCCTGTTCGGCGCGCTGGCGCCGTCGGCCCAGGCGTGGCTGTTCCCGGCGGAATCCCGCGGCGTGCTGTTCGTCGTCGCGCAGTGGGGTGTCGGGCTCTACATGTTCCTGGTGGGCCTGGGCTTCGACGTGCGGCATTTCCGCGCCAACCTGCCGAGCGCCGCCGCGGTGTCGCTGTCCGGCATCGCCGCGCCGTTCCTGGTCGCCGTGCTGCTGACACCGTGGCTGCTGGCGACCCCAGGCCTGTTCGTCGCGGGCGTGCCGCTGCCGCAGGCGACGCTCTTCACCGGCGCCTGCATCGCGATCACGGCCTTTCCCATGCTCGCGCGCATCATCCACGAGCGCGGCCTCGGCCACTCGCCGCTCGGCACGCTGGCGCTGTCGGCAGGCGCGATGGACGACGCTGGCGCGTGGACGGTGCTGGCCATCGTGCTGGCCTCGCTCGGCGCGGGCATCGGACTCGCGATCAAGACCATCGTCGGCGGCCTGCTGTTCGTGCTCTTCATGGTCACGGTCGGTGGCCGGCTGCTCGCGCCGCTCGGTCGCCGCGTCGAACACGTGGGCGCGCTCGAACACGGCGTGCTGGCCGTCGTGCTCGGCGCCTTCATGCTCGCGGCCTTCGCCATGGACGCGCTCGGTCTGCACGCGGTGTTCGGCGGCTTCGTGCTCGGCACCGCGATGCCGCGCGGGCGACTGGTCACCGAGCTCACGCGGTTACTCGAGCCGCTGACCGTGGTCGCCCTGCTGCCGGTGTTCTTCTGTTACTCGGGGCTCAATACCAGTCTCAGCCTGGTCGTGGATCCGACGCTGCTCACGATCGCGCTCGTGATCCTCGCCGCATCGATCCTCGCCAAGGGCGGCGCCTGCTGGGCGGCCGCGCGGCTGTCCGGCCAGGACAACGCCACCGCGCTCGGCATCGGCGCGCTGATGAACGCGCGCGGGCTCATGGAACTCATCATCATCAACATCGGCCTGCAGCGCGGCATCATCCAGACACCGCTGTTCTCCATGCTGGTACTGATGGCGGTCGCGACGACGCTGATGGCCTCGCCGCTCTTCGAGTGGGCCTACGGCCGCGAGGCGCGGGCGCGTGGCGAGCTGGGTGCGCTCAGCAGCGGCGCGCAGCGCGCGCCACAGGCGGACGCGGTGGAAGACAGCGCTTAGCCGCGGCGCCGACCGGTGTGACGCAGGACGTCTCAGCCCTCGAGCCGCATCAGGACTTCCTGGGTGTAGCTGCAGACCAGCTCACCAGCACGTGACCAGACCCGCCCATGCGCCAGCCCGCGGCCATGTTCGGACGTGCCCGGCCACTGCTCGACGAACAGCCAGTCGTTCAGATCGAGGCGGCGATGGAACCAGATGGCGTGATCGAGACTGACGAAGGTCATGCCCTGCGCGCCCCATGTGAGTCCTTGCGGCACGAGCAGGCAGTCGGCCAGCGATTCGTCGCTCTGGTAGGCGAACGCCGCGCGATGCAGGGCCGCGTCGTCGGGCAGCGGCGCGACCGCCCGGATCCAGTGGCGGATGCCGCCGGCGGCCGACGGACCACGCGGACTCCACGGCGCGTTCACCGGACGCAGATCGATCGCGAGTGGGCGCCGCGCCCACTCCAGCGGCAACGGTGGCGGCTCGAGCGCATGCATGAGTTCCGAGTAGCCGGTCAGGCTCTCGGGCGCCGGCAGCGTGGCGAAATCGGCGGGCGGCGCCGCGACCAGCGTGGGACCCGCCGCGCCATCACTGAACGAAGCCATGAGTTCCAGCACGTGGCGTCCGTTCTGCCAGGCGCTCACGCGGCGGGTGCTGAACGAGCGTCCGTCGCGCACGCGTTCGACGGCGTACTCGTAGGGCACGCCAGGTTGGCCGCCGCGCAGGAAGTACGCATGCAGCGAATGCAGCACGCGCTCGGGCGGGCAACTCGCGCAGGCCGCGGCGGTCGCCTGGCCGAGCATGTGACCGCCATAGGTGGCATCGACGCCGTCATCCTGCGAACCGAGGCCGCGCCAGCGGTCTGGTCCGATGACCTCGAGGGTCAGGACGTCGACGAGATGTTGAAGCGCGGCGGACATCGGTCAGGCGCCTCTCAAGATTGCGCGGCCACCGCCACCGCGGCGTCCGGCTTGACGTCCTCGAGCTTGATGTCGGCGCGCTTCCACGCCTTGACGAAGCGCTGCTGGACGGCTTCCGCAAGCGCGTCCTTGTGCTGCGTGCGCAGCGCCTGCGCGAGCGTGTGCAGCGCCCAGCCGTTCTCCGGATGCTCGGCGAGATCCCGCCACAGCACCGTCTCGGCCTCCGCCGCGCGACCGGACTGGAGCAGCACGCGCGCGAGCGCGTGGCGCGGCGGATAGGCCCATTCGGACGGCTCGGTGTAGACCAGCGCATCCTCGCGCCGCACCGCGAGTTCGAGCGCGGCGATGGCCGCGTCGTAGCGCCCCTCGGCCGCCGCCAGCAGACCGGCGAGCACCGGCTGCCCGACACCCAGGATGGCACCGGCGGTGTTCGGCGAGAACAACGGCTGCTTCAGGCTGTCGGCCTTCATCAGCGTGTCCAGCGCCGCGAGCTCACGCTTCGCATCGACGAGCTTGCCGGTGGCGACCAAGGCTTCGCCGCGTCCGTAGTGCCAGGCGCCGGTCAGGAAGTCGCTGCTCGCCGGCGGTGCCGGCTCCTTCAGCATCTCTTCCCAGCGACCGAAGCGCACCAGCGTCCAGTAGGGCACGACGCGGAAGCCAGCCAGCATCGGCATGCTGGCCAGCGTCGCGTCATCGATCTTGGCGGCCACCTTGCGCGCGGCCGTGAGCGCCTGCGCCTGCTGCCCGTCGAACATCGCCGCGAACCACAGGAAGTGGATGTTGTGCGGGTAGTAGGCCATCGGGTAGAGGCCCTGCGCGCGACACTGGGTGATGTAGTCCTCGTCCGCCGCCACCGCGAGTTCGTTGCTGCGCATCGCATCGGCATAGCGACCGACGCGCTGGTAGATGTGCGAGGGCATGTGCACCATGTGACCGGCGGCCGGCATGAGCGTCAGCAGCGTGTCCGCGGAGCGCTCGGCGCGACCTGCCTGCGCGGTCGGCTCGAGCAGGTGTATGTGCATATGGAGCGCGCCCGGGTGCCGGGGGTTGCGCGCCAGCACGCGCTCGGTCAGGGCGACTATTTCGGCGGTGCCCTCGTGCGGCGTGCCGTCCGGCATCCAGTAGCCCCAGGGGCGCAGGTCCATCATCGATTCGACGTACAGCACGGCGATGTCGTCGTCCTCGGGGAAGCGCTGCCAGACGTCGTGCATCGCACGCGCGTAGGCCTGGTCGTTGGCCCTGCGCGCGGCGGCATCGCCTGAATAGCGCGCCAGGAGCGCGTCGATCAGCGCCTGCTCGCGCGGCGTCGCGCCCGCCGCGAGCGACTTCGCCTTGCGCGCCATCTCCTGCGCGTGGGGCTCTTCGTTCGGCTGCATCATGGCGTTGATGTTCGGGCCCAGCACCAGCGCCTGGCCCCAGTAGGCCAT
>JAIEQK010000136.1 GCA_019747795.1 Gammaproteobacteria bacterium
AGCTGCGGGAGATCCGTCAGCTCCGAGACGAGAACGCCCGGCTGAAGCGCCTAGTGGCCGATTTGACCTTGGACAAGCACATCCTGTCGGAGGTGCTGCAAAAAAAAAGTTTGAAGCCGGCACGACGACGCCAGTTGGTTGCCTGGATCCAGGAGACTTTCCAGGTGAGCACGGTTCGGTCGTGTCGGCTAGCCCAATTTACCCGGGCGGCCTGGTATCGCCAAAGCACGGCGCAGGATCAAACGCCCTTGGCAATGCGCATTCGCGATCTTGCCCATGCGCGCCCGCGGTTGGGTTACCAACGGATAGCCGTGTTGCTGCGGCGGGAGGGCTGGCCCGTCAATCGTAAACGGGTACGCCGCCTGTACCGGCTGCAGGGCCTGCAACTGCGCATGTGGGTTCGCCGTCGGAAGCACATGTGCTTGCACCGTGGCCCGGCGCCAGTAGCCACACGGACTATCGAGCGATGGAGCATGGATTTCGTCCACGACGCCTTGTTCGACGGCCGGCCGTTCCGTGTGCTGACGGTCGTCGATCAGTATAGTCGCCAGAGTCCTGTGCTAGAGGTCGATTTTGGCCATTCCGGACGGAGCGTCGCGGCGGCCCTCGAGCGCGTTGTGGCACAGCTCGGGACGCCTGTTTCGATTACCGTCGACCACGGTACAGAGTTCACCTCCAAGGCGCTGGAGGAAAGGGCGTGGAAACGTGGCGTGAAGCTCGATTTCACACGCCCCGGAAAGCCCACGGGGGTGTCAGGAATTTTGTGTGTGAGGCGTAACATGACCGAGAGGAACCGTTATGCCAAGCAGAAAGACCACCAAGGCGGCCGCGTCAGCGGTGCTGCCTGAGATCCCGAGAGAGCTGCTCGACCAGTTCGTTAAAGGGCCGATGAGCGCGGAGGCGGTGCAAGCGGCCTCGATGGCGTTCAAGAAGGCGCTGATGGAGCGTGCGCTGGGTGCGGAGCTATCCCATCACCTGGGCTACCCGCCTGGCGAAGCGCGTCCCGAGGACAGCAGGAACCACCGTAACGGGGTGAGCGGCAAGACCGTGCTGACCGAAGACGGGCCGGTCCGCATCGAGGTACCGCGGGATCGTGAGGGCAGCTTCGAGCCGCTGCTCATTCCGAAGCACGAACGTCGTTTCACGGGCTTCGACGACAAGATAGTCGCGATGTACGCGCGCGGCATGACCATGCGCGAGATCCAGGGCTTCCTGGCCGAGCAGTATGGGACCGAGGTCAGTCCAGAGTTCATTAGCTCGGTAACTGACGCGGTGATGACCGAGGTCACCGCGTGGCAGAGTCGACCGCTCGAGCCGATGTACCCGGTGGTGTTCTTCGACGCCCTGCGGGTGAAGATCCGCGAAGACGCGGTTGTGCACAACAAGGCGATTTACCTGGCGCTGGGCGTGTTGCCGGACGGCACTCGCGACGTTCTCGGGCTATGGATTGAGCAGACTGAGGGCGCCAAGTTCTGGCTGAAAGTGTTCAACGACCTGAAGGCCCGGGGCGTCGGCGATATCCTGATTGCGGTCACCGATGGCCTGAAGGGCCTCCCGGAGGCGCTGGCGGCGGTGTTTCCCGCCACCACGCTGCAGACCTGTATCGTGCATCTGATCCGCAACAGCCTCGATTACACGTCGTGGAAAGACCGTAAGCAACTGGCCAGTGCCCTGCGTCCGATCTACACGGCAGCGACGGCCGAAGCCGCGGCACGGGCGTTGGACGAGTTCGAGGCCAGCGCATGGGGACAGAAGCATCCGACGGTGGTCGCCACCTGGCGCCGGGCCTGGGACCGGGTGATCCCGTTCTTCGCCTTCGCGCCGGAGATCCGGCGGGTGATTTACACCACCAACGCCATCGAGAGCCTGCATAGCCAGCTACGCAAGATCATCAAGACCCGAGGCCACTTCCCCAGTGACGACGCAGCGAGCAAACTGCTGTGGCTGGCCTTGCGCAACATCACCGCTGACTGGTCACGATCGGTCCTCGAGTGGCGCCAGGCGATGAACCAAATTGCGATTGCCTATGGCGACCGCTTTACACAGACCAACTAACCAACGCCCTCAAACACAGAAATCTAGACAGGCCCCCTCGGCCTCGAACACGTAGCGCCGCGCATGTGCCCAGCAACCGAGGTGCACCAGCCCGTGCGTCGCAGCCACCGCGGCTTAGACCTCGTAGCCATCGCTCATCAGCGCACCTCGCGCCCCGTCGTACAACTCGACCGCGGTCTTCGCGCTGCGCGACGGCGCATACGTGATCAGCCGTACCGGCGGGCTCGAGCCCGAGCACTGCACCCACAGCCAGGACTTCGTCTGCGCCGCCCGACCGGGCTCTTTCAACACCTGCACCTGCGTCTCATCGCCGTGCACCACCGCAGCGTCGAGCAATCGCTCGCGCAACAGGTTCACCAACGGCTGCACCGCCTGCCCGGCACGCATTACGTTCGCCGCCAACCTGCCCCGGCCGAGTTCACCGCCGAAGCGCTTCAAGATCCCCGCCTGCCGATACAACGGCAACGCGTCCTGGTACTTCGCCGTCACCACCCACGCCAGCGAGCCTTCGCTCAGCACACCCTTCGGCACTAGCCGTCGCGGCCCCGGTGCCGTCACCACCCCCCGATGACAGCACGGACACGCGTACTTCACCCGCTCGTGCCTCAGCACCCGTACCACCGCCGGCACGATGTCGAGTTGTTCACTCACCTCGACCCCGATGGCTTCGAGCACCGTCCCGTCGTGCGCGCACACCCGCTCGCTCGCCGGCAGTTCGTGGCGCACCACTTCTCGCGGCAGGCTCGCGTCCGATGGCCGCCGACCAGGCTTGCGCTTCGCATGCGACGCCACCCGTACCGCGACCTCTTCAGGTCCGCGCGCCAACGTCTCCGCTTCGTTGAAGAACAAGTCGTCCTGCTTCGACGACCACTGCTCGCTCGACGAGCCGTACAGCCGCCGCAGCTGCGCCTTGTACCGCAGCTCAAAGTAATCGCGCTCAATGCGCGTGCGCTTCAGCTCGACACGTGTACGATCGAGCTCGGCCTCAAACGCGGCCAACTTCCCTTGCAACGTCTCGACCGTCGCTGGATCAAGTTCGTGGTCGGCTGACGACAGTTCCATGGCCGCAGTCGATCACAGCCCAGATCTCCGGTCAAGCCCTCGCCATCGACCTCAACTCGCGCGACGCACATAGAACGCCGTATGACCGCGCATCGCGCCGAGGTCATAGCCCTGCAACAGCCAGCCCAACTGCTCCAGCGTCAAGCGCACCGTCGTCTCGCCTTGTCGCGGCCACGCGAACCGATCACGCTCAAGACGCTTGTAGTGCAACCAGAAGCCGTTGCGATCCCAAGTCAGGACCTTCACCTTGTCACGCCGACGATTGCCGAACGCATACAGCGCCGGTGCGAACGCATCCAACTTCAGCGACTGCTCGACCACCGCCACCAGACCGTTGATGCTCTTACGGAAGTCCACCGGTGCCACGTGGGTGCCACGTGCACGTACACCGACAGACCTTCGGTCAGACCGAACATAACAAGGCCGACAGCGTCGCAAACAGCGCTTCCGCCTCGTCTCGACCGGCCACACCCACCTCGACCAGCACACCATTCGGCAACCACACTCGCCACGGTGCCGGTGACCCACACACTACACTCACCCGCGCAAACGACCGCACCGGCGCCTCTCGACTCCCGCCTTGACCGTTCGCGCCCACCCTACCGGCCGCTTCGCGCTGCCTCGCTCTGCGCGCCCTGTACAACGGCTGCGCCGGAACACCGAGCTTGCGTGCTTACGCTGCCAGCGACAGACCTGACCGCTCTGCCACTTCCACGTGACCACGCCACCGGGCTACACCGCCTTCCGCCATCGCCTGAACCTCAAACACTTGCTGAGGCGATAGTCTCCGACGCTGCTCGCGGAAGCGGAAGAACGTGGTTTACTGAGCGCTTACGCTTCATCATTCGGAAAGTGCCCCTTGTTGCGGATGCTTTTCCGCACCTGGCTATGCAGACTCTCTATCGCATGGGTGGTGTAGAGAATTTTTCGCACCTCCATCGGGAACACGAAGAACGGGATGACCGCCTCCCCGTTTCGGCGCCAGGACTGGGCAATGTCTGGATATTTCAGACCCCAGATGCCGAGTTCGAAAGTGTCCAGCTCGCGCCGGGCAGCCTCAGCATTGTCGGTCCGATAGACGGGCTTCAAGGCAACGGCGACCGCCTTACGCTCTTTCCACGAGGCAAACTGCATCGAGTAGCGGAGCAGATGCACGATGCAGGTCTGCACGACGGTTTCGGGGTAGACAGTCGTGATGGCTTCCCGGAAGCCTTTCAGTCCATCGACCACCGCAATCAGGATGTCGTGGGTGCCGCGAGCGTTCAACTCGTTCATCACCCGCAGCCAGAACTTGGCGCCCTCGGTTTGCTCGCCCCACAGACCTAGCACTTCCTTGTGGCCGCTGGGACGCATGCCGATGGCCAGGTACACAACCTTGTTGCGCACCACGCCCTCGTCCCTGATTTTGACCCGCAGCGCATCGAAGAACACGATGGCGTAGGTCGGCTCGAGGGGGCGGCTCTGCCAGGCGGTCACTTCGTCTATGACCGCGTCCGTGACGGCGGAGACCAGATCGGGGGAAATCGTCACACCGTACAGCTCGCCGACATGGGCCTGGATATCCCGGATGCTCATGCCGCGGGCATACAGCGCGATAATCTTGTCGTCGAAGCCTGGAAACTGGCGGCGGTACTTCGCTATCAGCGCGGGCTCGAACCGGCCGTGCCGGTCTCGAGGGATCGACAGCGTCAGGGAGCCGTCCTCGGTCAGGACCGTTTTAAGGCTGCTGCCATTGCGATGATTGCCCGCCGCCTGTTCGGGCGCCGAATCCAGATGCGAATCCAGCTCCGCATTCAGCATCCGCTCGGCCAGCGCTTTCTTCAACTCGCTGATTCGCCCATCCGGTTCAAGCGCAGTCTTCGGGTCACGACCGGCCAGTAGCCGGTCAAGCAGTTCGGCGTCGAACGCCGACTTCGTGGGAAGTGTGGACATACTTCACTCCTTCGCCCGCTTCGGGCAGTGTATGGCTCACACAAAAATCCACACAGGCTCGTTCATGCCGCTGATTCGCTAGCCTTCTTCGTCTTGCTGCTTGGCATGCCGCTTCCTCTCGAATGCGTTCCGTCGTGCACAGGAAGTTTCGTTCAGCCCCGCCCCATTTATCTCACGCTCGTCACATGTCCGACGGATAAAAGCCCCGGTGGATATGGGGCTTTTACACAGCCAATACTCGGTCCGGCCGATGAGGAGTAGCTAAATTGCTTCAGTCATTCTTGATAACAGCATTACCGGCTCCAGGTTTCCCCCACGGCACCCAAATCTTACGATTCAACATCAAGATTAACCCACCATCGGCGGTTTCCATCTGCGTGCCGTCTTTCATTTCCATCTTCTTACCGTGCGCATCAACCATGCGTCCAGTGCCATCAGCGTGCAAGTACAGAGTTGACCCGTCCTTGAGCGCGACCTCTGTAGCCACACCTTCTGTGGCATGCGATACGCCGCAAACTGCTAGCGTCAAGGCTACCGTGAGCAATGTCTTCTTCATGTCTGAACCCCTGCGTAGTTTAGGTAAGGCCGGGCGGCCCCCGGACCAAGCAGATTTTACTAGATGTCCGCGGGATTTGCGCATCCGTGAATACCACTAATGGAAAGCCGAACGCACCAACGCAGGGCGTCGAAAGCGGCGTTTGCAAGTTATTGCGATTCAGTACGGTGCGTTACCCAGCTTCTTTAACGTCGACCATTCTTGCGCGGTCGCGTCGCGGGAGTGCGACTCTGGCCCCAGCGGTTTCTATGCAGGTGGGACCGCTGCCAGGTTCATTCGTTCACGACCGAGTTTCGCGGAGAGAACTCGTGGTGCACCGTGCGCCTGCCGCTTCAGGCAGGTCGGCAGCGCTGGTGTAGCAGCTTCCTAACGAGCGGCAGTTCGCTCCACGATTTCAATCGCTGCCAAATCCGCAACCTCCCAGTGTTTGAACACCGCACGCTGGTGATTCTCCCGCAGATCCGCGTAGCTTGCCCACACGGCGGCCCCATTGTTGAGTTGCTGTGAACCTGCCCCGTCAGACCGGACGCCAAGAAACGGTTTGAAGAGCTAGGCGACCATCAGCATCCGTGCATAGTTGTCCGGCGAGCGGTTGCCAAGGGCCGAGTGTCTCCGGGTCGGATTGTAGAAGCCGTGGATGTAGTTTGCGATCCTGACGTGGGCAGCGGCCTTTGAGGGATACACGCCGATCGCCTCTTCGTTCGTCAGGGTGGCGAAGAAGGAGTCGGCGACGGCATTGACCTAGCAGTTGGCCTTGCGGCTCATGCTCGGCACGAAGCCCAGGGCCGTGAGCGTACGTCGGAAGTAGTGGCTCGCGTACTGGCTGCCGCAGTCGGAAGTGGAACAGCACGCCGTGAGGCCCGGACGAGTGCGGCCAGGCATTCAAGAAGTCCTGTTCGACCAAGTCATCCGGCATGCGGTCGCTGAGGCCGTAGCCCAGCACCTACCGGGACTGGAGGCTCAGCACGACGGCCAGGTACAACCATGAAGGTGGCATAGAAGCGCTTCATGGCGGCAATATTCTGGGCCTGGAGGCTCATGGGAAACTCCTGATGGTCACGATGTTTGTCGTCGTTGCGCCGTCCGTCCAGAGTCGGGTGCGAATTCGGCTCCTCCCTCCCACCTGAATGCCGTCGACGCTCGATTACGAAGGGCACGCGCGAAGTCCTCGCCACTGCCGTAGCCCTAGAGAACTCGTCGATGATCGAACCGCTATGCCTCCGCACCTCGTCGAGTGGCGCGTTTTAGATCGTCACGACTCGATGACATCGGCGCACTGATGCATGGCGGTACTTGACCCGCCGCAGCTGGTACTTACCGCGGGCACTTCGAACGTCGCGTTCGCGGCGCCGGCACCACCGGTCCACAAGTCCGGACCTCGGTCCCGGACAAGCTTAGACCGCGCGTCGACGCGGCGACAATGCGGTTCTACGCGATGGCGCTTAGAACGCTCATTCGACAATACGACGGGTGCGTGTCGACGATTTGGTTGGTGGATCGCTGTCGATGGGCTACCGCAAGAGACTGGACGTACATCCTTGCCGCTCCGACCGTCACGTCCGTGAACGAAGGCGTCGGAAACAAGCGAGAAATCGGAGCGGGAAGTGAGAGCGCGATTGTCCGGCGCGCGCCAGCGTCTGGGCCGGCTGGAGCCACACCTTGGACTTGCCAGGACGATATAGGACGGCATTGGTGCCGGAGCGCGAACTCAAACGGGAGACCTTCTGAATTTCTGAATCGCAGGGCTGACGGTCAGACTAAGGGGTGTCAGGGGCGGGGTACACGACGGGGTACATTCCCAAATCGCTCAAAAATATCTCTATCTTTATTAATTAGTTGTGATTGCACCTCTTCTCCTAGTCCCCCAGCCATAAATGCAAACGGGCCCTGTTGGGCCCGTTTGCATTTATGGCTGGGGGACTGGCCTTGGTTCGAACCTACCGTTCGACAAAGTCGCGAAGCGACTTTGGACGCCGCGCCAGCGGCGCCCCGCAGGGGTGGCGAATCGCAACAAGCGATTCGCCATCAATCCTAGTCCTCTCAGAGTGCAGTCAGACGCAATGGGCCCCGTTCTGCTTTGTGTGGCAGGGGGACTGGCTTGATGAGAACCTATCGTTCGACAAGTTCGCAACGCGAACTTGGACGCCGCGCCAGCGGCGCCCCGCAGGGGTGGCGAATCGCGACAAGCGATTCGCCATCAATCCTAGTCCTCTCAGAGTGCAGCCAGACGCAATAATGGGCCCGTTCTGCTTTGTGTGGCTGGGGGACTCGCCTTGGTTCGAACCTACCGTTCGACAAAGTCGCGAAGCGACTTTGGACGCCGCGCCAGCGGCGCCCCGCAGAGGTGGGCGAATCGCAAAAAGCGATTCGCCATCAATCCTCGATGCAGTTCTGCGCCCACGAACACAACGCTGAGCCCGGTGGCATTGATACCTGGGGGACTCGCCTTGGTTCGGCCCCCCCATTCGAAAACATCGCAAAGCGAACTTGGACGCCCTCCGCCAGCTGGACTCACTTGGATGTCGGCGCCGGAAACCCTTCCGGACGCCAGTTGCGGTCGTGCGGTAGCCCCTCCGCAACCGGCTTACCGGCACTCGCCTCCACGCACAGCTCGCGCAGCCAGGCGAGCACCGCATCGAAGCCGCCGTGGACCTGGGTTGACCATTTACTCACGACCCGGCTGCGTCCTGAAGCCAGGGTGACACCAATCTCGAGCCGTAGTGATTCAGGCTCCGCCGACGTTCGAGGCAATTCCGTACCTATAAAATCCTGCGCCTCGAGCAGCGCGTTCAACTCGGCAATCCGCGCTTCATCGAGCGTGACGGCATGGCGGGCTTCGACGTGGCGCCGCTGTGTCTCATCGAAGGTGACGACCTGACAGACGCCGGTGCCATCACCCCGCAGGAACAGGTTGGTGCCACCGTACAGCGGATGCGCACCGAGGTAGACGATGGTCCGGAAAGGATCAGTCGCCGCCACAGGCGTCGCACCGCTGGCCATCACGCTTTGCGTGACTGAGAGGAGGTGCGCACCCAGCAACAGCGCGCACATCACGACTGGACGGCTCAGTGCGCTGCGCATGCGCGACCAAGGTTCGCCCTGGCCGGCCTGCGCTCAGGCGACCTGTTTACGGCCGAGCACCCGCCAGCAGACCATCAGGCCCAGCGGACCACCCATCAACACGAGGCTGGGCGGCAGCGGAACCGGCACCAGGGAGAAGGTGTGGGCATTCGGACCGGACGCGTGGAGTTGGTTCATGAAATCCGCGAACTGCTGATAGTAGCGCGGGTACATCACTGGATTCGTGGTCAGCGCGCCCAAGCCCATGAGTCCATCGCTGCTCAAGATCGCCGGATCATCCACCGCCCCACCCACATACTCATCGAACAGGCCGAGCATGTGTCCGAACTCATGCGCCTTGAAGGTGCCGATATCCGACAGCGCATACCACTTGGTCATGCTGTAGATGCGATCGGTATCGTTGCGCGTATTGTTGAAGACGGTTACGGTCTGGTTGAACGGGCCGGTGGTGGTCACATCGATGACGACCGGGAACTCGTCGCCCGTGTCCGATCTCACCCTGAACTTGTTGTTCCACACGGATTCGATGCTGGCTTCCGCCTCGGCTTTGTACGCCTCTGTGTCAAAGCTCTCGCCGAAGCCATCGAACAGGAAGTTGATTTCCACATGCTTGACGACCTGCTCGCCGTCAAAGAAACGTGTGTAGGAGTATCGCCAGCTGAAGTCTCCAGAGACCTGCCTGCCCCTGATGTCCTCGCTGCCGGTGACATAGTCGGCTCGGGCGGTCGACACGGTGAGTGCCAGCAGCACTGCGCAGACCGATGCCACTCTCATGAACGTCAAATCCATTTCACTCTCCCCCGGCGTGACGGGCCACCTTTGTCCCACACGCGACAGTTCCGTGTATTGATTGAGCGAGCTTGCCTTGCGGCCGGCTGCGACGCGTTAGCGACGCCCCGCTCGGCGCGGCGCCGCCAGCCTGGACGATAGGGACGCTGACCCGGGAGGAACGGAACCAGCCGTGGGTTTTGCGATTGTTTGCTTTTGGACACTCTTGACGCGGCAAGCGCCCGAAGCGCGTTGCCGCCTCCCGGGCCCGCCTACGCGGGAACCATCGACGTCGGCCCAGGCTCGCGCCGTCGAGCGGGCGCCTGGAGGCGCCCACGGGGGGCGAAAAGCCCGACTGGCTTCGACCCCGCCTGCCGCCGTCGGACTCTACTGAGCCATGTCGGCGGCTGGCCCCCACCGCCCTACATCACCATGGCCGCCTCGAGGATCCGCGCGCTCGGATACCGCCCGCGCATCGCCCCGAAGTGCGTCCCTCGCGCGCCGCCCAGACGGGTCGCGACAAAGGTGTCCGCCACCTCCGGCCGCCCGTGCTTCGCCAGCAGCGCGGCCTGCCACAGGCGCACGATGTGCTCGCACAGCCAGCGCGCGTTGAACGGCAGGTCGTCCAGTTCGGCGATGGTATCGGGCAGGGCATCCACCAGGGCGTCCAGGCGGCGATCCGCGCCCCGCGCGACGCGCATCTCTCCCTGCAGCGTATCGAGCAACGCCTCGTCACGCGCGAGCGCGCGCAGCACGTCGAGGCACACCATGTTGCTGCTGCCTTCCCAGATGCAATTGAGCGGCGCCTCGCGGTACAGGCGCGCGAGCGGATGGTTCTCGATGTAACCGTTGCCGCCCATGCACTCCAGCGCCTCGGCGGCGTAGGCCGGGGCCATCTTGCACACGAAGTACTTCACCAGCGGCGGCCCCACGCGGCGCAGCTGCGCGGCGGTGTCATCTTCGTCAGCCTCGTCGAAGGCGCGCGCGATGCGCAGTGTGAGCGTCAACATGGCTTCGGACTCGATGGCCATGTCGGCGAGCACGTTCTGCATCAGCGGCTGATCGGCGATGGCGCGGCCGAAGGCGCTTCGTCCACGCACGTAGTGCAATGCCTGGACGAAGGCCTGGCGCATGAGGCCCGCCGAGCCGATGGCGAAGTCGAGGCGGGTGTAGTGGGCGTCCTCCATGGCACGCGCGATGCCGCGTCCTTCTTCGGACACGCGCACTGCGAAGGTGTCATCGAACTCGATGGAGCTGGAAGCATTCGAGCGGTTGCCGCACTTGTCCTTCAGCATCTGGATTGCGAAGCGGTTGCGGCGCCCGTCTTCATGCACGCGCGGCACGAGGAACAGCGTCGGACCTGCGTCGGCCTGCGCGATGACGAAGAAGCCGTCGCTCATGGGCGCCGAACAGAACCACTTGTGTCCGGTCAGCAGGTATTCGTCCTCGGCCCCAC
Source organism: Gammaproteobacteria bacterium (assembly GCA_019747795.1). Classification (GTDB taxonomy): domain Bacteria; phylum Pseudomonadota; class Gammaproteobacteria; genus JADJYF01. The sequence goes on from JAIEQK010000136.1 coordinate 10,911, forward strand.
CGGCGCGCCGCGCGCGGGTCGTGCTGGCGCGCAGATCGGAACCCGCCTGCTTCTCGGTGAGCGTCATGCCGAGGGTGATGGCGCTCTTGGTCGACACCGGGCGCAGACCCGGTTCGTAGCCATGCGCCGCGAGGCGGGCGCCCCAGCTGTCCGCCAGGCGCGGGCTCGAGCGCAGCATCGGAATCGCCGCATAGGCCATGCCGGTCGGGCAGCCGACGCCGTTCTCGGCCTGGTTCCACAGGTAGCTCAGCACGCCCCGCGCGACGTGTCCGCCACGTTCGGGTGCGGTCCACGCCAGGCTGTGCACGCCGGTGCCGAAAGCGAGCCCCATCAGTTCGTGATAGGCGGGGTGGTAGCGCACCTCGTCTATGCGATGGCCGTAGGCGTCATGGCTGACCAGTTCCGGCACGTGGCGGTTGGCAAGGTAGGCGAGTTCCTGCACGTGGCGCGATCCGACCGCGGCGCCCAGGGCGGAGGCCTGGGCCGCCACCCAGCCCGCGCCCTCGCGCGCCGCGGCGGCGGCGAGCAGCGGATCTGAGTCGAACGCGTTGTAGTCGCTGAGCGCGCTCGCCTGGTTGTCGACGGTATGGGTGTCCATGGACGGCAGCGGCCCCGCACGATGATTGACGGCCTGCATCGTCGATCATCCCGGCAGTCCGATGCAATGCGGCCCACGGACCCGCCCGACGCCGCGACTCGCGGCCACTCATCCCCCGAGGTGCCTGCGCATCACCTGGTCGCGCTGCCAGTAGAACCCGAGCACGCGGCCCAGATCGGCCTGCTTCGCGGCCAGGCCAGGCAGCTTGATCACCGTCTTGCGCCGCCCTACCGAGGCGCCGCTGGGATGGCCCAACTCGAGCCGGAAAGCGCCGAAGGAAGGACTCTCGAACGACATGCGCTCGATCTCGGACCAGCGCACCACGCTCTGGCCGTCGGGCAGGTGCAGGCCGAGGTAGGAGACGCCCAACTCGCCGCCCTTGTCCGGGCGGATACCGAAGTTGGGAAAGTACTTCAGCACGATGGCCGCCTCCTCCGCGTTCGCGGGCAGGTAGCGATACGCCAGGCTCTGCTCGTGCTGGCTGGCGAATTGCTGTTCGTAGTTCGCCCACAAGCGCGCCTCGATGGCCTCGGCGGTGGCGATATCCACGGCCCAGCCGGGGGCGTGCTCGGCCACGACGATGGCGCCGAAGTCCGCCGGCGCGATGATCTCGTCCACGCGCGCCATACGCTCGGCCAGGGGCGGATGGCTGTCGAACGGATGGGGCACGGGCGCCTCTGCCAACGTCAGCTCGAACGCCTGCGACTGCGCGAAGGACACAAGGCCGTGGTCGATGCGCGCCGCGATGCCGAGACTCGTGTCGAGCTGATGTTCCAGGCCGAACAGCCCCTGCTCCACCGCGCCGCGGTAGAGCGCGTAGGCGGAGATCTTGAGCAACGCGCGCACCAGGGCGCCGGCCGACACCAGGCGGGCGGCGACCCCGTCGGCCAGGAATTCACGCTCCCGCCCGTCGCTCCGCAGTGCGAGTTCGAACAGCACGCGGTAGATGCGCATGAAATGCGCCCACGGCACGGTGATGCCGCCGTTCACGAGTTCGAGGCAGTACTCGTCGTATTGCTGCAGCTTTGGTCCGAGACGCGCGCCGCTCGCCGTGTCGCCGCCGCTGAAATGACCGAGTTCGTGCGCCAGCACCGCATCCGCCTCCTCACGATCGAGCACCCGGAGCAGGGGCAGACTGACGAACAGCGTGCGTCCGGTCAGCTGCCGCTCGGCGACCCTGAGCGGCGCCTCCGTCACGAAGAAGTTGGTGTCGATGCCGGCGACGATCTGCGCCGGGGGCTCGGTGTCGAGACGCGCCGCCATCTGCCGCACCCGGGCCCACAGCGCGGGCGCGTCACGTTCATCGACCAGTTCGCCTTCCAGTACATTGTCCGCCGCCGCGCGCTTGAACAGCGCCATCACCACCACCGCGACCGCGCCCAGGGTGAGCACGGCGGCGACCACGATGAGCCTCACGGAATAGTGGTTGGTGAAGAACGCCGTTACCCAGAAGGACAGCCACACCAACAGCGCGCCCTGCAGCACCGTCTCGATCACCGCCGTGGCGGTGAACAGTCGCCAGCCCAGCACGAAGCTGCCGTACTGCGCGCCGCGATTGCGAAACGCGTAGGCGCCGAGCGCAAGCGCGGCGCACAGCACCGCCACGCCGGCAGGCAACATGAGCGCAGTGATCCTCTCGACCAGCTGGAACTGCCACATCTCGCCGTAGCGCGTGCACACCTGTGCGCGCAAGGTCGCGAGGCGCGGGTCGTCGTCGTGACAGGCTTGGGACGGCGGATGCGCGCGAATGAAGGCGCGCATGCCGGCGCGATCTTCATCCGCCATGTCGGCCTGCGCGTCGATGCCGCGTTCGATTGCCTCAATCATGCGCCCGTCGAGATCGGCAATCGCGTGGTGGCTGAAGAGCCAGCCGCAGGCCGGCAGCAGGAACAATGGCAGCAAGCCGATGAGGAACATGCGCGCGAGCGCCTGCCCGAAGCGCGAACCGGTCGAAGTCATCCCATCCTCCTTGGGGCGCGGCGGCGCCGTCCGTGGCCTGCATGACTTCGATGATAGGGAAGCCTTGCATCGTCCTCCACCCTGCGCCCTGACGCATAGTCCGCATGGACGAAGCGAGCCTGCAAGCGTGTTTCGACGCCCGACGAGCGATCAGGTCAGTCGCCGATCTCCGTCGACGGCGAAGCGTCCAGCGTGGTCTCGCCGCCCAGCAGTTCCGGCGTGCGACGGCCGAGGATGTCCTCCGGCATGCCGGTGATGGAATCGATCAGGTTGACCAGTTCGTGGATGTTGCGCGCGCCCCATTCCGGATGCTCGTCGTCCATGAACTGGGGAAAGTGGCCGCCGTAGAGCAGCTTGAAATGCTGTTCGGGCACGATGCCGCAGAGCGCGATGGCGCGCGCGGCGTCGGCCGGCGTCACCAGCGGGTCGTCGGGCGTGGTGACCACGGTGCAGCGCACGAGGTCTTCGGCCGGCGCGGGACGGGCGCGGTACATGCCCCAGAAGAACTGCGCGACGCGCCGCCCACCGACGCGGTGCGCGGCCGCGGCCATGGCGAGCCGCGCGTCGAGGCGGATGCGCGCCAGCACCGCGTCGCGGCTGAACATGTGCCTGGCCAGCCGTTCGCGCCACGCAGCCGGCAGCAGGCGCGACAGCTGTCCGAGCGCGGCCATGCAGATGGACTTCCAGCGTCCGGCCGGGTCGTTGAAGATCAACACCGGTGAGATGCACAGGCGATGGATCTTCCTGCCGAGCTCATGATCCTCGGCGCACAGCAGCGCGGTCGCCGAGTAGGAGTGACCGACGATCACCGTCGGCAGCCCATGCACACCGATGAGCTCGAGCCAGGCACGCACGGCGAGCACGATGCCACGCGGCGTGCAGGTCCAGGCCTCACGCTCATCGCGCAGACGCGAATCGCCGAAGCCGGCGAGATCGGGCACCAGCACCAGCGCCGCGCCGTTGTCGCGCGCGACACCGATGGCCATGTCGCGCCAGAGCGCGCTGCTGGTCCACAGCCCGTGCAGCAGCACCACCACTTCGGTGGCCCGCGCGAGCGCGAGCGGATTGCCGAGGGGTCCGAGGCGCGCCTGGTGTCCGTACACGTCCCAGGCGATGTCCGCGTAGCCGGATGCCTCCTTGAAGAGCGCGCTCGCCGCGACATCGATCTCGCCCGCAGCCTCGAGCTCGGACAGGCGATAGCGCGCGCATCCCAGGTGCTCGCCGATCAGCGCCTGGTGCGACGGCGCCTGCGCCCAGGAGAAGCGTCGCGTGTCACGCAGCGGGCGCGCGAGCTGCGGCGTCACCGCGCCCGGCGCGATCTCCACGTCGCGCAGGGCGGCCACGAACGCCAACACCGACGGATAGCGTTCCGACGGGTACTCGGCGAGCGCGCGCTCGAGAATGGGCGCGAGCCGCGCGCGCAGATCGGGTGCGAGGCGATCGATGGCGACCTCGTTGTAGCGCGGCGGCGCCTCCTGCAGCAGCAAGGCCAGCAGGGTGCGGGCGAGCCCGTACTGATCCGAGGCCGGCAAGGCGATGCCGACGCGCTGCTCGGGCGCCATGAAATCGGGCGTGCCGGCCACCGTTCGACCACTCTCGGTGGTCTCGTCCGCCAGCAGTCGGGCGATGCCGAAGTCGGTCAGGAACGGCGTGCCCTGCTCGTCGAGCAGGATGTTCGCGGGCTTGACGTCGCAATGCACGACGTCCTGCGCGTGCGCCGCCGCGAGGGCGGTGCCGATGGCGTTGATGATGGCGATCGCCTGGCTTGCATCCATCGGCGCACGGATGCGCTGGCGCAGGTTGACGCCCTCGATGTAGGCGAACGCGATGTAGCTCTCAGCGAGGTCGAACACCGGCACGATGTGCGGATGGCTGAGCCGCACCACCACGCGCTGCTCGAGCTCGAAGCGCCGGCGGATGCCCGCGTCCATGCCCGGCCGCAGCAGTTTGATCGCCGCCAGGCCGTCGTTGACGCGATGTCGCCCGAGCCAGACTTCGGCCATGCCACCGTAGCCCAACGGGCGTTCGAGGCTGTATTCGCCCACTGTGCGACGAGAAAGCGGCTTCATCTGCACCCTCCCCCGGATGAGGCCAACACGTCTTCAGGCACCCCCCTTGGAGTATACCCGTGCATCTATGGCGGGCGAGTTCCCTGGCGGCGGGGGAGATGCCGTAACGGTCAAGCCTGGCTGCCGACGGCGGGCGTGCCTCGAAGACGTCCGCGCCGCGGCGTTCGATGCTCCAGTCGGCCCGCCGCCGCATCAGCGCATCGACAAGCGGCGCGGATCGGGTTTAGATGGGGACGGGGATTGGCCCGCAGGACAAGGAACACCGCCATGCAAGGCTCGAAGCCGTTCAAGACCGTCGCCGCGGCCGTGCTCTTGTCGAGCGCGCTCCTGCCGTCGCTCGCCTGGAATGCGTGGGCGGCCGAGCCGGTGCCGGTCACCGAAGCGACCTTCCAATGCATGACCCGCATGACCAAGGTGCGCGGCTTCTATGTCGACAACCTGCTCGGCAAGCTCGATGAGACGCTGGCCGTAGCAAATTCGCCAACCGGCGGCGTGTACCCGCCCGGAACTCTGCTGCAGCTCGTCCCCACCGAAGTGATGGTCAAGCATCCAGCAGGCACCAACCCCGCGACCAAGGACTGGGAGTTCTTCGAACTCGACGTGAGCAAGGAGGGCAGCAAGATTCGCAAGCGCGGCTATGTCGACGTGGTGAATCGCTTCGGCGGCAACTGTTTCGGCTGCCACGTGGCGGCCAAGCCGGAGTGGGATCTCGTGTGCGAGGAAACCCACGGCTGCGCGCCCATTCCGATCACACCGGCGATGTTCGCCGCCCTGCAGGCGAGCGACCCGCGCTGCGTGCCGCCCAACCCGCTGTCCCAGGCGGACAAGGATGCGCTGGCGGCACTGGAGAAGATTCTCGCGCCCAAGCCGGCGCCCTAGCAGCCGCAGCTTCAACAACAGAGGTACCCATGTCCAACATCGACAAAGTGCGCGCGTTCATCGCCAAGTGGGAGGCCCGCGACGTCGAGGGCATCATGAACACTTTCAGCGACACGCCCTTCTATCACAACATTCCGATGGCCCCGCTCACCAGCAAGGAAGCCATCCGGGCCTTCATCGAACCGTTCATGGCGCCGGTGACCAAGGTCCAATGGACCGTGCATTTCATTGCCGAGGACGCCAACGGCGTAGTGCTGACCGAGCGGGTCGACGCCTTCCATTACGGCGACAAGCGCATTGCCCTGCCGGTGATGGGCAGCTTCGAGTTCGAGGGTGACAAGCTGGTCAAGTGGCGGGACTACTTCGATCTGCGCGAGTTCGAGACGCAGGCAGCCGCGCTGCAGAGCTGACGCGCGCGCTCGAGGCTTTCCGTCACGACCGGCCGACCATTGCGTCGGTCGGTCGGCACCGCCGCGTTGCTTCGGCCTCGAGGGTCGAACCGCTATCATTGCGACTTTTCTCGCCCAGATCACCGCCATGCCCGCGAAGTACATGCACGACGTCCTGCCCACCCTCGCCGCCTGGCGCCGCGCGGGCCACCGTGCCGTGCTCGCGACCCTGGTGTTCGTCGACGGCTCGGCGCCGCGCCCGCGCGGCAGCCAGATGGCCATACGCGAGGACGGCGCGGCGGTCGGCAACCTGACCGGCGGCTGCGCCGAAGCCGCGATCATCGCCGAGGCGCAGGACTGCCTGGCGAAGAACGCCAACCGCATCGTGCGCTACGGCAAGGATTCGCCCTACATCGATATCCGCCTGCCCTGCGGCTCTGGGATCGACGTGTTCTTCGACGTCACGCTGCGTGACGCCGACCTCGAACAGGTGCTCCGCGCCAACGGCGCGCGCGAGCCGGCGTCGCTGGTGTTCGACTGCGCGGCCCTCACACTGCGGGTCGAACCTGGCGTGGCGACAGCGATGGACGGCAACTCGTGGGTGCGGGTGTGCGAACCGCCGATCCGCATCTGGGCGGTGGGCAAGGGTCCGCTGGTGCCGCTCATCGCGCAGCTCGGCACGGCGGCCGAGTTCGAAGTGATCGTCTGCTCGTCAGAGCGCGAGACCTTGGAAATGGCGCGGCCTTTCGCCCATGAAGCGCATGCGCTCACCACGCCGGACGGATTCGACTGCGGCCCGCTCGATCCCTGGACCGCCTTTCTCTCGCTCTTTCACGAGCACGAATGGGATCCGCCGATACTCGAGAAGGCGCTCGCCAGCCGCGCGTTCTACGTCGGTGCGCTCGGCAGCAAGCGTACCGCCGAAGCGCGCCGCGAAACGCTGGCCGAGATGGGCATACCGGCCGACGTCATCGCGCGGCTGCACGGCCCGGTCGGTCTCGACCTCGGCGCACGCAGTCCGCCGGAGATCGCGCTCGCGATCTTGGGTGAGATAGTGCAAGTCAGGCGCCGCCGCCCGAGCGGCGCCTGAACTCGTTGTCGTGAGCGCGCGCGGTAGACGCGCGTGCTCCTCGTATAAGCGACGCATGCACTCGACGCCTTCTGTTCTGCCGCGCGTCGTCGTCACGCGCCTTCCCTCCGCATCGACTTCGAGCTTTCCTCGCATCGCCACCACCTAGGTGAAATCCCTTATCCCGATCGCCGCAAGTCCGTAGCGATTTTCCCGTCTTTCCGCCCGATGTCTGTTGTCGTGGCGACGCATTCTCTCGATTGCATCCACCGTTGATCGCGATCAAGTGCGGACCGCGATCGGAAGCGACACTGCCGTCCAAGGGCTGCCCGGGAATGGAGCAGCGAAACCAAGTGACTGATAAGACGAGATGAGGACACGACGATGAACCGTCACAAGACATTCACCCGGACAGCCATCGCGGCCGGCTTGCTGGCCGCCTGCGCCGGCGCCCAGGCAGACGCGGACGTGGCAGGCCTGCAACAGCGCCTGGCCCAGATGGAACAGGAGATGGCCCAGCTTCGCGCCGAACTGGCCAAGGTCGCGGCCCAGGAGCCGGTGCAAGAGCAGCGCGTGCAGGCCATCGAGTCGCGCGTGACAAAGGTCGAATCCGCGCCGGCGCCGGTGGCGGAAGCGCCCAAAGTGGCCGGCAATCGCGTGTTCTTCCGCGGCGGCTACGCGAAGATGCCCGATGACCGTTCGAACGGCGCCTTCACCGACATGATCAACGTGCCGGGCGCCCTCGGCCTGCCCGACATCAACAACACCTCCGATGACGGCTGGTACTTCGGCGCGGGCTTCGACTTCCTGCTGTCGCGCGACACGCTGGGCCTGCTGCCCGGTGTGTGGACCATCGCCGAGCTCGGGCTCGAGTTCCGCGACATGGGCGGCAAGGACGCACATCTCATCGGACCAGTCGCAGAGTGCCTGCTGCTGAACGAGATCAAGACCGGCGGCGTGCCCGGTGCACTCAACTGCACCAACATCAAGGGCAAGCAGAACATGACCATGCTGACCGTGAGCGCGGCGCCGAAGCTGAAGTTCATGGAGGGCTCGAAGCTCCGGCCGTGGATCATTCCGGCCGGCTTCGACATCAATGTCATCTCGCCGCCGTCCGACAGCACCAACTATCTCGACGTGGGCGTGCAGTTCGGCGCCGGTCTCGACTACGAGTTGTTTCCCGGCATCACCCTCGGCGCCGACTTCCGCTACCACCTGGCGGCCAACCTGACCGACCCGGACTACGAGAGCGGTGCGATCGCGGCCGCCCAGGCAGCCGGCCTGGTGAAGGGCCTCGAGCTCAACACCAAGCAGAAGAACGACGTCTGGACCGCCGGCATCTCGCTCGGCATCGCCTTCTGATCCCACGCGCGGTTCTCCCCGCCGCGCGGCACCCGAGCCGGGCTGCTTCTCCCCGAGCAGCCCGGCTTTCTTTCATGCGACATGCACGCTCGGTAGAGTAGGCCGACGCTTTGCCGCCGCCAGGTGCTTCCTAACATGCCCGCCGTCTCCCGCCTGCTGACCGTCAACGCCGGCAGTTCCTCGTTGCGACTGGCTGCCTACGACTTCGACGACGCCGACGCGCCGCCGCTGGCGACACGCCACGAGCAGGGCGCTCTGCCCGATCCGCGCGCGACGCTCGCCGACTTCACCGCGCCGCTTGGTGACGCGCATTGGACGGTGGTCCATCGTGTCGTGCACGGCGGCGCGAACTTGCCGCCCTGCTGCCTGGTCGACGCCGCGGTCGAACGCGAGATAGAGGTCCTGGCGCCGCTCGCCCCGCTGCACAATCCGCCGGCGCTCGCCTGGCTCCGCGCGGCGCGCGACTGCCTGGGCGCGCATACGCCGCAGGTGGCGGTGTTCGACACCGGCTTCTTTCGTGATCTGCCGCCGGTCGCGCGGACCTATGCCCTGCCGCGCGCGCTGAACGCCAAGTACGGCCTGCGCCGCTACGGCTTTCATGGACTCGCCCACCACGCGCTGTGGCGGCGCTGGACCGCGCTGCGGCCGGACCTGCCGCACGGCGGCCGGGTGATCAGCTTTCAGCTCGGCAGCGGCTGCTCGGTGGCGGCGGTCGCGAACGGCCGCGCGCTGGACACCTCCATGGGCTTCTCGCCCCTGGAAGGCCTGGTGATGGCGACCCGCGGCGGCGACCTCGATCCCGGCCTGCTGCTGCATCTCACCCGTGACCAGGGCATGTCGCAGGACGCGCTCGCCCACCTGCTCAGCCACGAGGCGGGGCTCGCGGGACTGTCCGGCCGCGGCGGCGATCTGCGCGAACTGCTGGCGGCCGAGGATGCCGACGCGCGTCTCGCGGTCGACGTCTACTGCTACCGCGCGCGCAAGTATCTCGGCGCCTACCTTGCCGTGCTGGGCGGCGCGGACGCGATCCTGTTCGGCGGCGGTGTGGGCGAGAACGCGCCGGCCGTGCGCGCCGGCATCCTGGCGGGCGGCGAGTGGGCGGGTATCGCGCTCGACCCGGTCGCCAATCGCGCCGCCCGCGGTGTGGAGGCCGACATCGCCATGCCCGCCAGCCGGGTCGCCCTCCACGTACTGCGGGTGGACGAAGCGCGCGAACTGGCCGATGCTGCGCGCGCCCTGCTCGCTGGCGGGGCCTGAACCTCATTCAATGCCGCCTGTGCCGGAGCCACGGAGACCTCGATGAACAGCAATCCCCTGCGCGAACTCGCCCACCACGGACAGTCGGTGTGGCTGGACTACATCGAACGCGATTTCCTCGCACGGGGTGAGCTCGCACGGCTCGTGGTCGACGACAACGTCACCGGCGTGACCTCCAACCCGGCCATCTTCGAGAAGGCCATCGCCGGCGGCGCGGCCTATCGCGACGCGCTCGCGGCGCTGGCCGGTCGTCCGTCGGCTGAAGCCGTCGAGACGCTGATGGTCGAGGACATCCGCCACGCCTGCGAAGTGCTCGCGCCGGTGCACGCCCGCACCGACATGCGCGACGGCTTCGTCAGCATCGAGGTGTCGCCGGAACTCGCCCACGATGAGGCCGCGACCATAGACGCGGCGCTTCGCCTGTCGCGGCGCATCGCGCGAGCGAATCTCATGATCAAGGTGCCGGGCACCCCGGCCGGCCTGCGTGCCACCGAGGAACTCATCGCGCGCGGCTTGAGCGTCAACGTCACGCTGCTGTTCGCCGTCCCGACCTATCGCAACGTGGTGGCCGCCTACGAGCGAGGTCTCGCGCGCCGCCATGCGGCGGGCCTGCCGCTGCACGGCGTCGCCAGCGTCGCGAGCTTCTTCGTCAGCCGCGTCGACACCCTGGTCGACAAGCTGCTCGCCGACAAGGGCGAGACCGGCGCCGCGCTTGCCGGGCGCGCGGCTATCGCCAACGCCAAGCTCGCCTACCGCGTCTACCAGTCGCAGCAGGCTTCGCGCGACTGGCAGACCCTGGCCGCCGCGGGCGCCCAACCCCAGCGCCTGCTGTGGGCGAGCACCGGCACGAAGTCGCCGTTGATGAGCGACGTGATCTACGTCGATGAATTGATCGGACCGGACACGGTCAACACCGTGCCGCCGGCGACGCTAGACGCGTTCCGCGATCACGGTCGCGCGCGCACCACCCTGACCAGCGGCATGGACGAGGCCGATGCGACGATGAAGGCGCTCGCCGGGCTCGGCATCTCGATCGACCAGGTGACCGACACCCTTCTCGAGGAAGGCCTGCTACTGTTCCAGCAGGCCTACCAGCGCCTGCTGGGCGCGACGGGGCCGACCTGATCCAAGAACGCGCCGGGAGCGCCACCGCATCATGAACACGGAGGAGACTGCGGCCGCGCCCCTCGGTGCCGACGAACTGGCGCGCCTCGACGCCTGGTGGCGCGCCTGCAATTACCTGACGGTGGGCATGATCCACCTGCAGGACAATGCGCTGCTCACCGCACCGCTCAGCGCCGAACACGTCAAGCATCGCGTGCTCGGCCACTGGGGTTCGAGCCCTGGGCTGTCGTTCATCTACACGCACTTGAACCGGCTCATCGTGCGCGAGGATCTGGACATGATCTTCGTCACCGGGCCAGGGCACGGCGCGCCCGGCGTGCTGGGCCCTGCCTATCTGGAAGGCACCTACAGCGAGCTCTACCCGGACAAGAGCGAGGACGCGCAGGGGCTCGAGCGCTTCTTCAAGCAGTTCTCCTTTCCCGGCAACATCGGCAGCCACATGACGCCCGAGGCCCCGGGCTCGATCAACGAAGGTGGCGAGCTCGGCTATTCGCTCTCCCACGCCTTCGGCGCGGCCTTCGACAATCCCTCGCTGATCGTCGCGGCCGTGGTCGGTGACGGCGAGGCCGAGACCGGGCCACTCGCGACCGCCTGGCATTCGAACAAGTTCCTCAATCCGCGGCGCGACGGCGCGGTGCTGCCGATACTGCATCTGAACGGCTACAAGATTGCCAATCCCACCCTGCTCGCGCGCATCAGCCATGCGGAGCTCGAGGCGTTGTTCGTGGGCTACGGTTACACGCCCTACTTCGTCGAAGGGGATGAACCCGCCGCCATGCACCAGGCGATGGCGGCGACCCTCGATCGCGCGCTGGCCGACATTCGCCGCGCGCAGGCCGAGGCCCGTAACGGTGGCGCGCTCACGCGACCGCGCTGGCCGATGATCGTGCTGCGTTCCCCCAAGGGCTGGACGGGACCGAAGGAGATCGACGGGCATCGCATCGAGGGCTCGTGGCGCGCCCACCAGGTGCCGATGAGCGACGTGCGCGAGAACGCCGCGCATCGCGCCATCCTCGAGCAGTGGCTGCGCAGCTACCGGCCGGATGAACTGTTCGACACGGGCGGCCGGCTGCGCGACGAACTGCGTTCACTCGCGCCGCGCGGCGCGCGGCGCATGAGCGCCAACCCGCACGCCAACGGCGGCATGCTGCGCCGGGACCTCCGGCTGCCCGACTATCGCGATTACGCCGTCGAGGTGCCGAAGCCCGGTACGGTGTTCGCCGAGAACACGCGGCCGCTCGGCAAGCTCCTGCGCGACGTGCTGCGCGCCAACCCCGACAACTTCCGCGTGTTCGGGCCGGACGAGACCGCGTCCAACCGCCTGCAGGACGTGTTCGAGGCGAGCGGCAAGACATGGATGGCGGAGATGCGGCCGGAGGACGCCGACGGCGGTCTGCTGGCGCCGGACGGGCGCGTGATGGAGATGCTCTCCGAGCACACCCTCCTCGGCTGGATGGAGGGCTACCTGCTGTCCGGACGCCACGGCTTCTTCCACACCTACGAAGCCTTCGCGCACGTCATCGACTCGATGTTCAACCAGCACGCCAAGTGGCTGGACATCTCCAAGCACCACGTGAGCTGGCGGCGCCCGGTGTCGTCCGCCAACATCCTGCTGTCGTCGACCGTCTGGCGTCAGGATCACAACGGCTTCTCGCACCAGGACCCGGGCTTTCTCGACCTGGTGTGCAACAAGAGCCCGCTCGTGGTGCGCGCCTACCTGCCGCCGGACGCCAACTGCCTGCTCGCCATCGCCGACCGCTGCCTGCGCGACACGGACGTCATCAACGTCATCGTGTGTGACAAGCAGTCGCATCTGCAGTACCTCGACATTGCCGAGGCCGAGCGCCACGTCGCCAAGGGTATCGGTCTGTGGGACTGGGCGAGCAACGACCACCTGGGGCCGCAAGCCGGCGATCCCGATGTGGTCATGGTCGGCTGCGGCGACGTGCCGACGCGCGAGGCGCTGGCCGCCTGCGCGCTGCTGCGCGAACACTGTCCGGACATCAAGGTGCGCTTCATCAACGTGGTGGACCTGTTCACCCTGGTGCCGCCCGAAGAGCATCCCCACGGCTTGAGCGACACGGACTTCGACACGCTCTTCACCCGCGATCGCCCCGTGGTGTTCAACTACCACGGCTATCCTTGGCTCATCCACCGCCTCACCTACCGGCGCAGCAACCAGCAGCGCATCCACGTGCGCGGCTACAAGGAGAAGGGCAACATCAACACGCCGCTCGAACTCGCGATCAAGAACCAGATCGACCGCTTCAACCTGGTGATCGACGTCATCGACCGCGTGCCGCGGCTGGGCTCCGCCGCCGCCCATCTGAAGGAGGCGATGAAGAACGCCATCCTCTCGCACATGGCCCACGCCTTCGAACACGGCACCGACCGACCGGAGATCGGCGCCTGGACCTGGCCTGCTGCGAATTAGCGCGGCGTCACTCTCGCCGTGGCGGAGGCCCGCCGATGGCCTGTAATGCCGATGGATGCCTGCTTTCGCAGGCATGACGGAACTGCGAGGCCAGCGGTCTGTGAATAGGCCCATCACTCTCCGTCACCCCTGCGAAAGCAGGGGTCCATCTGCGCTCGGCGAAGCCCATGGATGCCTGCTTGCGCAGGCATGACGGGTCCGGAGGACAATGTGCGAGGGAACGGTCAGCGCCTTCGTTTCAATACCGTCACCCCTGCGAAAGCAGGGGTCCATCTGCGCTCGGCGAAGCCCATGGATTCCCGCTTGCGCGGGAATGACGGGTCTGGAGGATGAAGGACGAGGGAACGGTCAGCGCCTTCGTTTCAATACCGTCACCCCTGCGAAAGCAGGGGTCCACCGGCGACCGGCGAAGCCTAAGCGGTGCACGTCGCACCATGCGGCCGAGCACCGTCAGCGCAGCGCGCCCACCCAGTCCACCCGCTCGCGCAGCACGCGCAGTTCCTCGGCCGAGGGCGCCATGGTGACGGGTACCTCGTCGGGTACGAGCAGGGGAAAGCCGGTCGCCTGCACCACTTGTTCGACGCTGACCCCGGGATGCACCGAGCGCAGGCGCATGCGCTTCTCGTCTTCGTGGAAGTCCATCACGCATAGCGGCGTGACGCAGTACTTCGGTCCGCCGCCCGGCAGGCCGAGCTTCACGCGAGCGTCGGCGCCGCCCGCGCCCCAGCCCACCGCGCTCACGTAGTCGCACTTCGGCACCAGCACGCGCGGCGTGTGGCTGTTCAGCACGATGTAGTAGCGTCCGACGTGGGTGGTGAGCGTCGGCGTGCCGACCGAGCCCGGCCCGCGGAAGCGCAGGCGACGCGGATCCTCGCCCACGCCGATCAGATTGATGTTGCCGTACATGTCGACCTGGATGCCGCCGACGAAGAACACCCGCCGGTGCCAGTCCTTGACCTGTTCGAAGCGATGACCGCGGTCGCTGTAGGACTCGGCCCAGCGCACCACGCGGCGATCCCAGCCGAAGGCCGGCAGCGGCACGCGCTCGAGGTGGTGCACGTTCATGCGCGCGCCGAGGAAGATCAGCTCCATGTTCGGCCCGTGCATCAGGTGGGCGAGACGCACCGCGGCTTCCGGGATGGGCAGCGCCACGCCGACCTGCAGTTCCTCGCCGTCCGCCAGATCGCGCGCGAGAAAGCACGCCAGCAGTTCGCTGACGCTGCAGGGCATGGTCTTGCTGTCAGTATTCATGCAGCGTGAGCAGGCGCTTGATGCCGACGCGCTCGAGATAGTCGCCGTGGCTCACCGGCCCGCGACACCAGTTGTCCAGCCACGCGTCCAGCGCCGCGCGCTCGCCCGACTCGGCAGCGGCGTTCGCCACCGCGAGGTAGTCGCGCCAGAAGGCGCTGTCCTGCACGTAGTGGCCGCGACTGTAGTAGGGATGCGCGCCCCAGGGCATGCGCAGCACGTGGTCCGCGCGACCGATGGTGGTGGCCCAGGCGTCGGCGCGTACTTCTTCGTTCGGCACGATGCGCTCCACCTGCACCACCACGCGCGTCGCGGCGCGGGCCAGGAACAGGTCCAGCCAGCCAGGGCCGCCCAGGTGCTGCACGTTGCCATAGACGTCCGCGGCGTGGGCATGGAGCAGCGCCACGTCGGGGTGAATGGCGGGAACCGCCAGCAGCTGTTCGCCGCGCAGCGGATCGACGATGGGTTTCAGATCGGGATTGAGATCGGGCAGCGAAGTGCCCACGCCGCCGCGCCAGGGCAGGAAAGGCAGTCCCTTGCCCGCGGCTTCGAGGCCGCTGGTCAGGATCCCTTCCTCGCACTCCCATACTTCGATCTCGCCGCGCTCGGCCGCGCGGCGAAAGCTGGGCGCGACCGGCACGCCGAAACCACCGCCCGCGTAGTAGGTGATGGTCTTGCGCACGCAGCCGGCGGCGATCAGCAGGTCGAGATGCAGACCGCTCGCGATGACGGTCAGATCGCGCAGGCCGCGGCGCACGATGTGCCGCACCAGGGCCATCGGCGCCGGCTCGCCGAGCGCGATGGTCATGCCGTCGGCGAGCAGCGCGAGCGCCGTCGCTTCGTCGACCAGGCGTTCGGCGCGCGGCTGCAAGGCGCGGCTCAGCCGTTGGACAGCAGGCTGCGCAGGTCGATCACCGCCGCATTGGCGCGCGAGATGAACGAGGCCATCACCAGCGAGTGGTTGGCGACGAAGCCAAAGCCCGTGCCGTTCAGAATCACCGGGCTCCACACCGCATCCTGGGTGGATTCCAGCTCGCGGATGATCTGCTGCAGGCTGACCAGCGCGTTCTTCTTCTCCAGCACCGAGCGGCAATCGATCTCGATGGCGCGCAGGAACTGGATGAGCGCCCAGGTCGCACCGCGCGCCTCGTAGAACTCGTCATCGAGCTTGGTCCAGGACGTCTTCACTTCCACCTGGCCGGCGCGCGGCTTGGACTGGTCGCCCTGCACTTCGCCGCCGAGATCGGTGTTGACCCGCACCTGGCCGACCGAGGCGCTCAGTCGCTGCGACAGCGAGCCCAGGCGCTTCTCGACGATCGCGAGCCAGTCAGCGAGGTTGTCGGCGCGCGCGTAGAACTGCGCATCGTCGTGATTGTCGTCCACCAGGCGATCGAGGTAGCGCTGCAGGCCCTCGATGCCCTTGCGGTACTCGCTCTCGCTGGACGGGAGGATCCAGCGCGAGTTGTCGAAGTTGAAGCGCGGCTCGGCATCCGACAGGTCGAGATCCTCGGTGGACTGGGTCTGCGAACGGCTGAAGTCGTTGCGCAGCGCCTTGGCGAGATCGCGCACCTGGGTCAGCACGCCGAATTCCCAGTTCGGGATGTTGTCCATCAGCACGCCGGGCGGCAGGCGATCGTTGGACAGATAACCGCCGCGCTTGTCGAGCAGCGTCTCGGCGGCCTGGATCAGGGTGGCGGTGGTGACCACGCCGGTGATCGCGGCATCGTCGTTCGAGGTCACGTGCTCGCGCGCCGCCGCGCGCACGTCGAACAGCCCCGGCTCCTCGTCCCAGAAGAACATCACCAACAGGACCAGGCCCACCAGCAGGCCCAGGCCAGCCAGCGCCACGCCGCGCAGACCGCGACCGCCGTCAGCGCCCAGCGTGTTCATCCCGTCCGCGTCGTCGTTGCTGTCTGTCATGCCGAGAGTCGCCTTGTCGAGTTGTGAACCCTCATCCTACCCCATCACCGAGCACGCGTCGGGCCGCGCCTTCAGCCCGCGAGCATGCCCGGCAACGCCATCAGCGGCCGCTGACGGGCGAGCGCGTCGGCGGCGTCACTCGGACTGACGTTCAACAGCAGAAGTTCATCGACCACGCCACGATAGGCGGCGATGCGCGCCGCGCACTCCGCCGGCGTGCCGGTGATCGTCAGGCGATCGATGCACTCGTCGGGGATCGCTTCCATGGCCTGGGCCACGCGCCCGGCCGGCATGTGCAACAGGCAGGCGTCGGCGGCAGCGCTGAAGCCCTGTTCGCGCATGGTGAACTCGTAGTAGGGATGCGGCAGTGGCGCGTAGAAGTGGCACAACGCGGAGCGGGCCGCCGCGCGGGCCCGCGCCCGGTCCTCGTGCATGCTGAGCACGCCCACCGTCATCCACGGCAGGCTCGCGGGGTCGCGTCCGACCCGCGCCGCAGCTTCCGCCGCGCGTGGTTGCAGCACTTCGCGCAGGTAGTCGACGCCGAGCGTGGCGCCACCGCCGATACGGTCCGCCACCTCCGCCGCCACGGCCATCATGCTCGGGAACACCGCCGCCAGCGTCACCGGGAAGGGCTCATGCCAGGGCTCGACGGACGGCGGCCAGTGCATGCTGTGCACCTGGCCATCGAAATCGACGCGTTGGCCAAGACGTGTGCGACCCATCTGCTTCAGGAGCGTCACGTATTCGCGCATCTTGGTCAGCACGCGCACGTGCGGCGTCCCCTGCCAGCGCTCATTGATCAGCTTGTTGCCGCCGCCCACGCCGAGCATCAGTCGGCCCTGGCTGAATTCCTGCAGATCGATCGCCGCCATGCCGGCGATCAGCGGACTGCGGCCATAGGCGTTCAGTACGTAGGGGCCGACCATGAGGCGCGTGGTGGCCGCGGCGATGGCGGTCGCGGCGATGAAACCGCTGCGCCAGGCCTCGGCGAGGTACAGCCCGTGGTAGCCAGCGCTCTCGGCCTCGCGCGCGACCCCCACGAGTTCGCCCAGGGAAAGTCCGCTACCGGTATGCAGGAGAGAGAGTTTCATCGTGTTGCTTCCTTCAGCCCATGGGGTTGACCTCGGCGATGCCGAGGCGCGCGCGGCCGAGCAGCTCGTAAGCCGTGTCGGCCACCATGTAGTGCTGCGCGGCGACAGTGACGTCGCGCAGGCAGCGCTGCATGAAGTGATGATCGAAGATGGCCGCGGCGCCGGCGTGACGGAACAGGTCGTTGACCACGTCGACCGCGACTTCGGTGGCATAGGTCGCGGCGCTGCGCACTTCACAATGCTGGGCGGCATCGACACCGCGCCCGGCGCTGGCGGCCTCCCACGCGGCCTCGTTGACCTCGATGGCGAGCGCGCGTGCCGCGCGCAGGCGGGTCTCGCCGCGACCCAACATGTTTTGCAGCGCGCCGCGATCGGCAACGCCGACGCCGCCCGGCGCGTAGCCGCGCCGCTTGTTGCGCAGGATCTCGACCACGCCGTCCAGCGCACGGCGCGCGACACCGAGCGCGAAGCCGGCGTGTTCGTAGGCGACGAATGTGGGCAGGCCGATGGCGTACAGCGCGCCGCCACGACGTGGTGCCTCGCCGGCGCCGAAGCTGAGCGCGCTCGGCACGAACAGGTCCTGCAACTCGACGTCGCAGCTGCCGGTGCCGCGCAGGCCGACCACCTGCCAGTTGTCATGGATCAAACAGTCGCCCGACGGCACCACGACCCAGCGCAGACCGGGCCCCTCGGCGGGCGCGGGGGTCTCGCGGCAGATCGCGACCAGCCAGTCGGCGTGGCGAATGCCGCTCGCGAAGCTCCAGCGACCGGTGACGCGATACCCGCCGGCGACCGGCGTCGCCGTGCCGGACGGTGTCACGACGATCGCGCCGCGCGGCATGCGATCGTCACCGAACATGCGCGCGAGCCCCTCGTCGGGCAGGAAGGCGCCGGGCAGGGCGAGGCTCGTGGCGCCGACCATGGCGCACCAGCCGACGCTGGCATTGATGTTGGCGAGGCGCTCGAGCGCCTCCATCTGCGTGACGAGATCGGCTTCGAAACCGCCCAGCACCTTCGGCAGCTTCATGCGCAGCACGCCGGTCTCGACCAGCGCCTCGACGGAGGCCGCGCTCAGGGTACCGCCCCGCTCGTCCGCCTCGATCTGCGCCGCGAGCCGCGCCCTGACTGCCTCGATACCGCCGAACAGCGCGCTGCGCGTGGCCGCGCGTGCGGCCGCTGACTCCATCGACATTCCCGCTCCCCTCGCGATTGCCGCCCGCCTACACGGGCAGGTCGAGCGTATTGCGGCCCGCCCTGAAACGCCAGCGGCGCCCCGCTCAGGCCTCGCGCGCGGCCAGCGCCGCGAGATGCCGACGCATGGCGAGACCGGCGGCGTCGGTTGGAATGTGCATCTCCGTGTAGTCGCCCGCCTGGTCGACCTGCTGCATGCGCGCGATCTGCTCCATCGCGAACTGGTCCTCGGTGAAGGCCTTGATCTGAGCCTCGCGCATGAAGGCGTCGATGTCCGGTCGGCCGCGCGCGAAGTTGCGGCAGCCGACGAACCAGTAATGCAGGCGATGGCGATCGATGGGCGTGATGACCTGCGCGACGCGGATGGTCGGCGGCGTTTCGTCCGCCGGCGTCGGCCGTTCGAGATTGCTGAGGATGCCGGTGTTGACGTGCAGTCCCGGCGCGACGAAGCGCGAGCCTGAGCTGCGCCGCGCGCGCTGCCCCTGCCAGCCGAGGGGCACGGCATAGATGTCGGGCAGCATGCACTCGACGTGACGCCAGGCCTGGATGTCGGCGCCGGCCACCGCGAGCTCCACCGGCGCGCGCGCGTACTCCGGGGTGCCGAAGGTGCGCGGATGCAGGAAGGACAGGTGCGAGAGGTCGAGCAGGTTCTCGTGCATGTGCACGTAGCTCGAGGCGATCGGCAGGTAGCCGATGTACATGTCCCAGTCCGGCGCGCCGAGCCAGTCGGGATGGGGCAGGAGACTTTCGTCGGGCGCCGCCGGATCGCCGAACCACGCCCACACCAGGGGCGCGCGCTCGACCAGCGGATAGGCGCGCAGCCGCAGCTGCGGAGGAATCTTGTCCTGCATCGGGATCTCGACGCAGCGCCCGTCGGCGGCGTACTTGAGACCGTGGTAGCCGCAGCGGATGGCGTCCCCTTCCAGCGTGCCGTGGGCGAGCGGAAACGAACGGTGGCAGCAACGGTTCTGCAGTGCGACCGGCGTGCCGTCGGCGCGACGGTAGAGCACGAGCGAGGTCTCCATCGCCTCGCGTCCGAGCGGCGTGCGCGTTATCTCCTCGGACAGCGCGACGACGTACCACGCGTTGCGGATGAGCGGCGTGTCGGCATCGGCGAGCAGGGTGCGCGCCGAAGACGGCGGCGCGGTGGCGGCACGGGCTTGGGAATCGGCCATGGCGTCGGCTCCGGGGCGGAAATGATTCACGCGAGCGCTGCCTATAATAGCGGCGGATTGTTCACGAGCGACGCGCCGATGTCCGCCCTCCGCTACCTCGCCGGCTTCGGCAACGAATTCGAGAGCGAAGCCCTGCCGGGCGCGCTGCCCCAGGGCCAGTTCTCCCCGCAGCGCCAGCCGCTCGGCCTCTACGCCGAGAAGTTCAGCTACACCGCCTTCACCGCGCCACGCGGCGAGAACCGCCGCACCTGGCTCTACCGCATTCGCCCTTCGGTGCTGCGCGGCCGCGCCGTGCCCATGGCGCAGGGCGAAGTGCGCACCGCGCCAGCGCCCGAGGCGCCGGTGACGCCCGATCCGCTGCGCTGGGATCCCCTGCCCATCCCCGATCGTCCCCACGACTTCGTCGACGGCCTCGTGACCATCGCCACCAACGGCGACTGCGCGGCGCAGACCGGTCTCGCCGTGCATCTCTTCACCGCCAACACCGGGATGGGGCGCAGGTTCCTGCAGGTGAACGACGGCGAGCTCCTGTTCGTGCCGCAGAGCGGCGCCTTCAGGCTCGCCACCGAGTGCGGCGTGCTCGAGGTGGCGCCGGGGGAAATCGCCTACGTGCCGCGCGGCATGAAGTTCCAGCTCGAGCCGCTGGACGGCGCGGTGCGCGGTTACCTCGCGGAGAACTACGGGGCGCCGCTCAGGCTGCCGGAGCGCGGACCGGTGGGCTCGGACGGCTACGCCAACAACCGCGACTTCCTCGCGCCCGTCGCCGCTTTCGTCGACGACGACCTGCCGGCCGAGCTGGTGTGGAAATTCGCCGGGCGGCTCTACAGCGTGCCGCTCGCCCATCACCCGCTGGATGTCGTCGCCTGGGTCGGCAACGCGGTGCCGTGGAAGTATTCACTCGCACGCTTCAACGCGATGAACACCGTGACCTTCGATCACCCCGACCCGTCGATCTTCACCGTGCTCACCTCGCCGTCGGCCACACCCGGCGTGGCGAATCTCGACTTCGTGATCTTTCCGCCGCGCTGGTCTGTGGCCGAACACAGCTTTCGTCCGCCCTGGTTCCACCGCAACACCATGAGCGAGCTGATGGGCCTGGTGCAGGGGCAGTACGACGCGCGCAAGGCGGGCTTCGAGCCGGGCGGCGTGAGCCTGCACAACGCCTTCGTGCCCCATGGGCCCGAGGCCAGTGTGTTCGAGGCCGCGAGCAACGCGGAGTTGAAGCCGGTCAAGCACCGCGACACGCTGGCCTTCATGTTCGAGAGTCGCTACCTCTACCAGCCGACCGCCTGGGCGCTGGCGAGTCCCACGCTGCAGGCCGACTACATCGACTGCTGGCGGGGGCTCGCGCGGCGTTTCGACGGCGGCTGAGCGCTCAGCCCACGCTCACCGGCAGACGTTCGATGGCGCGGAAGCGCGCGCGCCGCGCCCGGTGCACGGGTCCGGCGAGCGCGAGCGCCGGAAAGCGCGTGACCAGGCGCTGGATCGCGATACGCGCCTCGAGCCGCGCGACCGCGAGCCCGGCGCAGGTGTGGATGCCGGCGCCGAAGGACAGGTGGGGGTTGGGCGCACGGCTGATGTCGAAATCGTCCGGGCGTTCGAATACCGCGGGGTCGCGGTTCGCCGCACCGATGGCAAGCGTCAGCACCGCGCCGGCCTCGAGCGCCTGGCCGCCGAGCGCGGTGTTCGCCGTCACCGTGCGATTGCCGAGCTGCACCGGCGCCTCGTAGCGCAGGCATTCCTCCACCGTGCTGTCGATGAGATCCGGCGTCGCGCGCAGCCGCGCGAGCTCGCGCGGGTGACCGAGCAGTGCCAGCACGCCGTTGCCGATCAGGTTGGTGGTGGTCTCGTGCCCGGCGTTCAGCAGGAAGATGCACTGGTGGTGGATTTGGAATTCGCTCAAGGAGAAGCCGCCGCTCTCCCAGCGGATGAGGCGGCTGATGATGTCATCCGCGTCCGCGGCCCGCGCGCGACGCTCGGCGATGAGCGTGGCCAGGAACTCGACGAACTCGCTGACCGCGGCATTACCCTCATCCAGGCGCGTCGGGTCGGAGCCGAACTCGAGCGCGCCCAGGATGGCGTTCGACCAGCGCTGCAGCGGACCGCGATCCTCGCGCCGCACGTCCAGCAGGTTGCCGATCACCTCGATGGGAATGGCCCCGGCGAAGTCGCGCATCAGGCAGCACTCACCCTTCGCCGCCATGTCGTCCAGCAGGCCGTCGACCAGCGTCTCGAGCGCGGGCGCCATCGCCGCCACGGTGCGCGGCGCGAGCGCATCGCCGATGGCCTTGCGCACCTGGGTATGCAGCGGCGGATCGTTGAACACCAGGCTCGTGGTGTGGTGCTCGTAGAGCGGGCTCGCGCCGAACATCGGCAGGAACTGCTGGCGCTTGTCGGAGCTGAACAGGCGTGGATTGCGGTACACCTGCGCGAGGTCCGCGTGGCGGGTGATGAGCCAGCTGCCGTCCGGGCAGCGGTGCACGGGACGCTCGGCACGCAGCGCGTGGAACCACGGGTAGGGGTCGTCGTAGAAGCCTTCGGGGAGACGACGCAGGTCGAAGTCGGAAACGGCGGGGACGGTGCTCATGGGCCTATTCTGGCCGCGAGGCGCGTAGTCGATCCAGCCGCCGCCACTAGCGCGGGACTTGATCCAGGACAGTGAATCATTCCGCAATTTCGAGCGCGTGCTCGCGAGTCTTCTGTTAAAGTTTCACCTCACCCGGAGGAAGGAACAACAATAATGAGCGTCAACAACAACAATCGACGCGAGCTGTACCGCTACGAGCCGCCCCCGGTGTGGGCGCCGATCCTGAGCGTACTGCTCCACGGCCAGCGCATCGCGGCGGACCGCGTCATCGACGTCAACCTGAAGGGGGTGCGCGTCACCTTCGCGACCACCCGCCTGGCGACGCTGCCGGTCGGCGCAACGATCACGGCATCGATCCAGGCACCCGGCCTGGACGGCTGCGCCGATCTGCACGGTCGCGTGGTGTTCAGCGAGGTGCGAGGCACGGACCTGGTGGTGGCGATCGCGTTCGACGCGGCGCCCGATCTCGGCGATCGCGTGACGGCAGACTTCTTCAGCGTGTTCAACCGCCGCAACGCGCGACGCCAGAGTCCCGCGCCGGGCGCGGACAAGGTCTCGGCGCTGGTGCTGAATGCCGCTGGCGAGCCCGACGGCGTGATCGACCTCGAGCTCCGCGACCATTCCGACTGGAGCGTCGGTTTCGTGGTCGATGGAGATACCGATGCGTTCCTGCGCGAGGGCGCCGCGGTGGCCCTGCCCACCCCCGACGGCCCCCACACCGTGCGACCCGCCGTGGTCCGACGCCGGGAAGCGCAGGACGACAGCGTGTACTACGGATGCAGCTTCGACGACGGCGCGCCCGCGGGCTGACCCCGAGCGGCAAAACTTTGTCACTGGCCGGCGCGACGAAGACTGTCGCACTGGCATGGGGCGGCGCGCTTGGCTAGAGTGCGCTGACCAATCGGATTCTGGTGGCGCTGAAGCATGGAGACGAAGCGACGGCGTCCAGGTCGACGGGCTGCGCACCTGCGGCGCATCGTCTTCGCCGCTGGCGCGCTCATGGGCGGCAGCGTCCAGGCGGATCCCACCGCCCTGCTCGTCGTGTCCGGTCCGCCGTTCGGCGACACGCCCTACGAAGACACTACCGTCACGCCCGAGCCGACGCCGCTCACCGTGCGCTTCTTCGGCACCGAAGAGCCGCAGGTGGTGGAGTTCACGAGTCACCTGTCACCCGCCGCCGTGCCTGGCGGCCTCACCATCAGCAAGCTGCGCTTCACGGCCATCGCCGGTGGCCTGCGAGTCCTGATGAATCCCGTGCAGATCACCTTGAGCGATGGCTCGAGGTACTGCGCGCCGCCGAACCAGCAGACCATGAGCCCGTCGTTCACGCGGCTGCAGTACGTCAACAAGCAGGTGGCGGACTTCGCGCTGTCGTTCAGCACGACCTGTAATGGCGACCCGACCACCAGCATCAATGCCAACCTGAGCTACATCGAACCCGCGCTGCTCGCGCCGGACTTGGTCACGGTGCGCGGACGCGCCTGGGACGACGTCAACCGCAACGGCGTGCGCGATCCGGGTGAATTCCTCATCCCCGGCGCCAGCATCGCCGCGGTCGCGCAAGCGGCTATGCCGCCGGGTGCCGGCGCGCTGGCTGAGCAGCGCGTGCGCGTATGGGACGACGGCTTCTACGAGATCAAGCTCAGACCCCTGGCCTATCGCTTCCTCGGCACCTGCCCACAGAACTATGGCCCGACCACGGCCGACGCGTCGAACAACGACACGACGGACAACGATTTCTCGACGGCGCCCAACGACTTCGGCGCCCAGGGCACGGGCCCCGTCCTCGATCTCAGCGGTGCGGCTGCAGGCGCCGTCGTCACGGGTCCGGATCTCGGCTGTCGCAATACGCGCAACGTCATCGCCGGGCACCTGTGGTACGACCGGAATCGCAACGGTCAACGGGACGGCGGCGAGGATGCGAGCGGACAGGTTCGCCTGATGCGCTTCAACGTCAGCACCCAGGCCTGGGATCTCTTCACCGAACTGAACATCGGCTTCGACGGTCAGTTTTCGGCCGAGGTGGATCCGGGCCGCTGGCGCATCGAGTTTCCATTGGCACAACGCCCACCCGGTGAGGCGCTCGCGCCCACCCTGCTGGGCGCCGCCCAGGAGTTCAACGACAGCGACCTGCTGCCCGACGGTACGACCCCTCCAGTGGACGTGGGCGGCGGCGGCCTGTGGCAGGATTTCGATGTAGGCTACATCGACCCGGTGGGCACGGTGACCGGCCGAGTGTGGCGCGACCTGAACGGCGATGGGGTCTGCTGCTTCCCCGACGAGCCGGGCGTGTTCGGCGTCAGCGTCAGCCTGCTGCATGAGGGCGTGGTCGTCGATACCGTGACCACGGACGAGGGAGGGACTTACCTCTTTCATGGCGTGGTCGAGGGCAGCGGCTATCGTCTGCGACTCAACATGGACATTCCCGCGGAACGGCGCAGACGGGCGATTTCTCCACACAATGCGTTCGAGGACTGGGCGGACAGCGACCTCGATCCGGCCACGCTGCTGAGCGATCCCTTCTCCACCTTGGGCGACCATTTCACCGTCACCGGCGGCGACATCGGCCTCAAGGTGCCGGGGCTCGGGACCGTCAGCGGCCAGGTGTGGAACGACCTCAATGCGAACGGTCTGCGCGAGCGTGGCGAGCCGCCCCTGCGGAATTTCTCGGTAGCGGTGTGGCCGGGCCCCGTGCAGAACGGCGGTGACGCGCTGGCGGGGGCGAGTAGCGATGCGCGCGGCCAGTACAGCATGGACGTAGCCGCCGGCGCGAACCGCCTGCTGCGGGCCTACCTGCCCTATGGCTGGGAACTGGCACCGCGCGGGGTGAACGGCGCGAACGACAGCGATGCCGGCGGACCACCCTTCACGCTGCGCGTGGACCAGACCTTGCGGCGCGACATCGGCGTCTACCAGCCCGCTCGCACTTCGGTGTCACTCGCCGACTACTGGCCCCTGTACGTCGGCGCGAGATGGACCTACAGCGGCGGAGGCGCGGCGAATCTCACGCTGCGCGTGACCGCCAAGCGCAGTCTTCACGGCAGCGAAGTCTACACAGTGTCCGAGAGCGGCACCGGCAACGAGTACCTCATCTCGCTCGACCGGCAGGGACTGCGCCTGCACGGCTACACGCTCAGGGGCGCGGACTCCCGGCTGCAGGGCGAGGCGCTGTCGCCCATGCCCTGGGCGCCGGCGAGCTTGCGCGGGCGTCAGGTCATGCAAGGCAACGCGCGGGTCAAGGGCACGTTGAGTTCGGGGGGCGAGAGCGAATCCGGCGAGGGTGCGCTCAAGTACCGGACCACGGTCGCGTGGCGGCAGCTGGATTCTTCCAACCCGGTCAGTCTGCGCGAGCTCGACGTGCGTTTCACCGCCAGCGGTCGAGTCAGCGGCCTCGCAATCGCCATGGAGGCGGGCTTCATCCTGCGTCCCGGCGTAGGGCCGACGCGCTGGCGCACCGTCGGCGGCGACGTCGATCTCATCCGCTACACGCTCGACCCGGACGGCGACCGCATCAACGCCGATCACGACAACTGTCTGCGCGCAAAGAACGCATCACAGGCCGACCGCGACGTCGACGGGGTCGGTGATGTGTGCGACTTGGATGACGACGATGACACGGTGCTGGACAGCCGCGACAACTGCCCGCTGCTCACCAATGCCGATCAGAAGAACCGCGACGGCGATACGCGGGGCGACGCCTGCGATCGCCGCCCCACGGTCAGGGACAAACCCTGAACTATCTTCTGCGCCGCGCAGCTGCGCTCACATGGCGACGCTTACTTGCCGTCGCGTTCTGCCGCCGTACTTGCCGCCACCAGCCAGTCCGGCAATGGCCCATCGCCCGCGTTGTCGATCACGTACTGACGAATGAGCTTGCGCACGACCTGCGAGGGGGTGAGGTCCTGACGCGCGCAGATGTCCTCGAACATCTTCTTCTTGCGCGGATCGATGAGGATGGTGAGGCGAGCGGTTCTCTGTTCCATGAACACATTTAATGTTAATCATACTATCATTGCAATAGTCTTTAACGCTAATATGCGTCAATGACCACCCGCGTGCCCAGGGACGCAGCCGAGGTCTCGACCTCGACCTCGTCCCCATGATGCCGGCGCTCGGCGCCCTGCCGATCGTACTCGCGCTGCTCGGCGCCTGGCTGGCGCTGGGCGCGGCGGGCCTCCTGGCGCTCGAGCGGCAGGTCTTCGTTGCTCGCGTCCTGTTTCCGCTCGGCGCCGCGCTCGGCGCGGCACTCGCCGTCTGTGCCGCCGCCGCGCTCGCGGAGCCGCCGCAGAGCCTGGTGCTGCCGCTCGGTCCACCGGGACTTCCCCTCAGTGTGCGGCTGGACGGTCTGGCCGCGCTGTTCCTGCTGCTGCTGGGCGGCGTGAGCGCGGGCGTGTCGTGTTTCGCCGCCGGCTATTTCGCGCGGCGCGAAGGCGCGCCGCCTGGATTGATCTGCCTCGCCTACCACCTGTTCCTGGCCGCCATGGGCCTGGTGCTGCTGGCCGACGACGCCTACAGCTTCATGCTCGCCTGGGAGACCATGGCGCTCGCCTCGTTCTTCCTGGTCATCACCAACGATCGCGATGCCGAGACGCGCGGCGCGGCCTTCCTCTACCTGCTGGTGGCTCACGTCGGCGCCGTCGCGCTGCTGGCGTGCTTCGCCGTGGTGGCCAACGCCGGCGGCGGACTCGGCTTCGCCGCCATGCGCGCGCAGCCGCCCGCCGGCGACGCCGCCACGCTCGCCTTCACCCTCGCGCTGGTCGGCTTCGGCGCGAAGGCCGGACTGCTGCCGCTGCACGGCTGGCTGCCGGAAGCGCATCCCGCCGCGCCCTCGCCGGTGTCGGCGCTGATGAGCGCGGTGATGTTGAAGACCGCGCTGTACGGGATGTTGCGGGTAGGCCTGGACCTGCTGGGCGCGCCGGCCGCCGGCTGGGGCGTGGCGCTGCTCGCGCTCGGTCTCGGCAGCGCGCTCTACGGCGTCATCTACGCCGCGGTACAGGTCGACATGAAGCGCCTGCTCGCCTATTCGTCGATCGAGAACCTGGGGCTGATGTTCGCGGGCGTGGGCCTCGCGATGGTGTTCGAAGCCCACGGCAAACCGACCTTCGCGGCGCTGGCGCTGTGCGCCGTGCTGTTCCAGGCGCTTGCCCATGCGCTGTTCAAGAGCCTCTTGTTCAGCGCGACCGGCGCGGTGCTGCACGCGACCGGCGAGCGCAACCTCGGCCGCCTCGGCGGTCTCATGCGCTACATGCCGCAGGTGGCCTGGCTGTCGCTCGTCGGCGCGCTGACCAGCGCCGGCCTGCCGCCGCTCGCGGGCTTCGTCGCCGAGTGGCTGCTGCTGCAGGGCTTCCTGTTCACGCCCGAACTGCCCGACTCCTTCCTGAACATGCTGATCCCGGTGGCGGCCGCGCTGGTCGCGCTGATCGCGGCGCTGGCGAGCTACACCATGGTGAAGTTCTTCGGCGTGGTGTTCCTCGGCCGTCCGCGCGAGCCGGCGCTGACCGCCGCGCACGACGCTTCGCTGCCGGAACGCCTGGGCCTGGCGTGGCTCGCCGCGGGCTGCATCGCGCTCGGCCTGCAGCCGCTGCCGCTGCTGCGCGCACTCGATGACAGCACGCGCATGCTCGGCGCCGAGGCTTTGAGCGCGACGCTCGGGCAGCACACGTGGCTGGTGGCGCCGGTGGCGGTCGAGCGCGCGAGCTACGCGCCACTGCTGGTGCTGCTTGGCGTAGGCGCGGTATTCGCGCTCACCTTCCTCGGCGTGCGCCAGCTGTTCCATGGCCGCGCGCGCCGCGCCGCGCCCTGGGACTGTGGCTTTCCGCTGCAGACCGCACGCATGCAGGACACGGCCGAAGGCTTCGGCATGCCCATCCGCCAGATCTTCGAACCCTTCTTCCACCTGCGACGCGAACTGCCGAGCGCCTTTGATCGCGCGCCACGCTATCGCGTGACGCTCGAGGACCGCGCCTGGCGCGCGCTCAGCCTGCCGGTCGCGCGCGGGGTCGAGGCCTGCACGCGCCTGGTCGCGCACCTGCAGCAGGGGCGCATCGCCCTCTACCTGCTCTACAGCTTCGCGACGCTGATCGCGCTGCTGCTGGTGACCATGCCGTGAACGCCGCCGGCGTGACAGCCCAGACCCTCGACCTGCTGATCGCGCTCACGCTGGCGCCGGTGCTGAGCGGCTGGGTCGCGCAGTGCCGCGCCTGGCTCGCGAACCGCAGCGCGCCGCCGCTCCTGCAGCCCTTCGCGACGCTGCGCAAGCTGTTCCACAAGGACGCGGTGATCGCGCACGACGCGTCGCCGCTGTTCCGCGCGGCCCCCTACCTGGTGTTCGCCTGCATGGTGGTCGCTGCCGGCATCGTGCCTACCCTCTCCACCAACCTGCCGCTCGCGCCGGCCGCCGACGCCATCGCGCTGGTCGGTCTGCTGGCGCTGGCCCGCGTGTTCATCGCGCTGGCGGCGATGGACCTGGGCACCGCCTTCGGCACGCTCGGCGCGCGACGCGAGATGCTGCTCGGCTTCCTCGCCGAACCCGCGTTGCTCATGGTGCTGTTCTGCAGCGCGCTCATCGGTCATTCGACCGCGCTCACGACCATGGTCGAGACCGTGGCCGACGCCGGCTTCGTCATCTACCCGGGCCTCGCCTTCGCCGGCGTGGCCTTCACCTTCGTGTCGCTGGCCGAGAACGCGCGCGTGCCGGTCGACAATCCCAGCACGCACCTCGAACTCACGATGATCCACGAGGCCCTGGTGCTGGAGTACTCCGCCCGCCATCTCGCGCTGCTCGAGTGGGCGGCGAGCCTCAAGCTCTTCGTCTACTCCTGCATCGGCCTCGCGCTGTTCCTGCCCTGGGGCGTGGCGCGCGGCGCGGCCGCGAGCGACCTGCTGTTCGCGCTGCCGGCGCTGCTCGCGAAGCTCGCGGTGGGCGGCGCCCTGCTCGCGGCGCTCGAGACGGTGTGCGCGAAGATGCGCATATTCCGCGTGCCGGAGTTCCTCGCCACCGCGTTCCTGATGGCGGTCATCGGGCTTTTGGTGCACATCCTGCTGGCGGGTGAGGCATGAGCGCCTTCGCCACCCAGCTGGTCAACCTGTGCGCCGCGGTGCTGCTGATGGTGACCTTCGTCATGATCGCGCAGCGGCGCATCGTCACGCTCATCCATCTCTACACGCTGCAGGGCCTGACCCTGGTGGTGGCCGCCTGCGTGGTGGCCTGGGTGTCGGGCCAGCCGCACCTCTACGGCTCCGCGGCGCTGACGCTCGCGCTCAAGGTGATCCTGATCCCGCTGCTGCTGCACCGGGCGGTCAACCGGCTGAACGTGCGTTGGGACGTCGAGACGCTGATCAACATCCCGACCATGATGATCATCGGCATCGTGCTGGTGGTGTTCGCCTTCAATCTCACGCTGCCCATCGCGCGGCTGAGCGTAGCCATCGCGCCCGGCACGCTCGGCATCGCGCTGGCCTGCGTGCTGCTGTCGTTCATGATGATGATCACCCGCGCCAAGGCAGTACCGCAGGTGATCGGCTTCCTGTCGATGGAGAACGGACTGTTCTTCGCCGCCACCGCCGCGACCTATGGCATGCCCATGGTGGTCGAACTCGGCATCGCGCTCGACGTGCTGGTCGGCCTTCTGATCCTCGGCGTGTTCGTGTTCCAGATCCGCGCGCAGTTCGACAGCCTGGACATCCGCCAGCTGGAAAAGCTGAAGGGCGATTGAGCATGGCGGCACTCACCTGGCTGCTGTGTCTGCCGCTCGCCGGCGCGCTCACGCTCGCACGCTATGGCGACCATGCGCGCGCCGCGGCGGTGAACACCCTGTTCAGCCTGGCGGGGCTGGTCGCCGCGGGCCGCCTCGCACAGGCAGTGCTGGCGAACGGGCCGACCTTCGCGTTCGACGGCCAGTTCCACGTCGATGCGCTCAGCGCCTGCCTGGTGGTGCTCACCAGTTTCGTCGCGCTCACCACCGCGCTCTATTCCGGCCCCTATCTCGCGCGCGAACAGGTGAACGGACGCATGACGGCGCCACGGCGCCGGCTCTACCACGCGATGTACCAGCTGTTCCTGTTCACCATGCTGGTGGCGCTGACCACCAACAACCTTGGACTTCTGTGGGTGGCGATGGAGGCCGCGACGCTGGCGACCGCGCTCCTGGTCAGCGTGTACCGCACGCCGGCCAGCCTGGAAGCCGCCTGGAAGTATTTCATCCTGTGCGGCGTGGGCGTCGCGCAGGCGCTGCTCGGCACCGTGCTCTTGTACATGGCCGCGGAGAAGGTGGTGGGCATGGAGGGCGGCGCGCTCATGTGGACGCAGTTGAACGCGGTCAAGGGCTCGCTCGATCCGCGCATCGTCGGCCTCGCCTTCGCCTTCCTGTTGCTCGGCTACGGCACCAAGGTCGGCCTCGTGCCGGTGCACAGCTGGCTGCCGGACGCCCATGCCGAGGGACCGACGCCGATCTCGGCCGTGCTCTCCGGGCTGTTGCTCAACGTCGCGCTCTACGCCGTGCTCCGCTGCAAGGTGCTGGTGGACGGCGCGCTCGGCACACCGCTGGCCGGGCATCTCATGCTCGGCTTCGGGCTCCTCACGGTGCTGGTCGCGGCCTTCATGCTGGCGCACCAGCGCGATGCCAAGCGCATGTTCGGCTATTCGTCGATAGAACACATGGGCCTCATGACCTTCGCCTTCGGCCTCGGCGTGCCGCTCGCGAACTTCGCCGCGCTGCTGCACATGGGCATGCACGCGCTGGTCAAGTCGGCGATCTTCTTCTGCGTGGGCCACGCCGCGCAGTCCTGCGGCACGCAGACCATGGCGGACGTGCGCGGCCTGGTGCGCATCGATCCCCTGCTCGGCTGGGGACTGGTGCTGGGCACGCTGGCCATCGCCGGCATGCCGCCCTTCGGCGTGTTCACCGCCGAGTTCCTGCTGCTCACCACCACCGTGCGCGAACTGCCGTGGGCCGCGGCGCTGCTCTTGCTCGGCCTCGCGGTCGCGTTCGCCACGCTGCTCGCGCGCGTGCAGGCCATGGTGTTCGGCGACGCGAGCCATGCGCCGGCCGCGCGCGATCGTTCGCGACTACCGATAGTCGCGCACCTGGGGCTCGCACTGATGGCCGGCCTCTACCTGCCGCGCGGCGTGGCCGACTGGCTGCACGCGGCGGCCGACGTGCTGGCGCGCTGAGCCATGGGCACGCTGCGCGGACTGCATCTCGAAGTCGCGACGCTGGCGGCGGGGCCGCCGCGCTTTCGCGCGCACGGCAGTCGCGACGCCTGGTCGGTGCTCGCGCGCGACGTGGTGGCGAACGGCGGACGGCTCGTGTCGCTGTGGGCGAGCGATCGACGCCCGCTCGGCGAAGGCTACGCGGTGAACGCCGCCTATGCGCTCGCCGAGGGCCTCCTGTGGGTCAGCCTGCCGCTGGCGGCCGACCAGCAGGGCTATCCGGATCTCGCCGCGCTGTTTCCCGCCGCCAGCCGCCTGCAGCGCATGATGCGCGACCTGCACGGACTCGAAGCGCTGGGCGCGGAGGATACGCGTCCCAGGTTGCAGCATGGCCACTGGCCCGCGGACCTGCACCCGCTGCGCCACGACGCTCGCGCCGACGCGGGCGTCGCCGATCCGGGCGGCGAAGCCTATGCCTTCGTGCCGGTGCGCGGCGAAGGCGTGCACGAGATCGCCGTCGGGCCGGTGCACGCCGGCATCATCGAACCGGGTCATTTCCGCTTCTCGGTGGTGGGCGAGAAAGTGCTGCGCCTCGAAGAGCGACTCGGCTACAAGCACAAGGGCATCGCGGCGCGCTTCGAGACGCTCGCGCCGCTGGACGCCCATCGCCTGGCCGGTCGCGTGTCGGGCGACAGCACGGTGGCCTATTCCTACGCCTACTGCATGGCGCTGGAGAGTGCGTGGCGGCAGTCCGCGCCACCGCGCGCCGAGTGGCTGCGCGCGCTGGCGCTGGAGCGCGAGCGGGTGGCGAACCACTTGGGCGACCTGGGCGCGCTGGGCAACGACGCCGCGCTCGGCTTCGGTCTCGCGCAGTTCTCGCGCCTGAAGGAAGACTGGCTCAGGGTCAACGCCGCGCTCACCGGTCATCGCCTGCTGATGGACTACGTCGTGCCGGGAGGCGTGGCGCGCGAGCCCGATGCGTCCCTGCTCGCGGCGCTGCCCGGCCAGCACGCCGCGCTGCGCGACGCGCTCGTGCCGCTCGCCGACATCTACTCGAGCCACGCCGGCCTGCAGGACCGGTTCGTGACCACCGGGCGTGTCACGCCCGCGCTCGCCGGCGCGCTCGGCTTGACCGGCCTCGCCGCGCGCGCGAGCGGCCACGCGGTGGATCTGCGTGCCTGGCACCCCACGCCGCCCTACACAGCTCTTGGCGTGCGGGTCGCGACCGAGCGCAACGGCGACGTCGCGGCGCGGGTCGCGGTGCGCTTCGCGGAACTCACGGAATCGCTGCGCCTGCTGGATGGATTGGTGGCCGGCCTGCCGGACGGTCCGAGTCACCTGCCGCTCGCACCGCGCGCGGGATGCGCCGAGGGGATCGGCTGGATCGAAGGCTGGCGCGGCGAGGTCCTGGTGGCGCTGGAACTGGACGATGCCGGCGCGCTGCGCCGCTGCCATTGCCACGATCCCTCGTGGCACAACTGGCCGCTGCTGGAACACGCGGTGATGGGCAACATCGTGCCCGACTTTCCGCTGATCAATAAGTCCTTCAACCTGAGCTACGCGGGAGTCGATCTCTGATGCTGCGCATCCTTCGTCAGATCCTGCGCACCGGCGTGGTGAGCGAAGCGCCGCCCACCGAGGGCCTCGCGCTCGAGGACGACAGCGAACGCATCCAGCGCGCGATCCTCGCGCACCTCGGTCGCGCGCTCGCGATCCGCGAAGTGGACGCCGGCTCCTGCAACGGCTGCGAGCTCGAGATCCACGCGCTCAACAATCCCTACTACAACCTCGAAGGGCTCGGCATCCGTTTCGTCGCGAGTCCGCGCCACGCCGACCTGCTGCTGGTCACCGGTCCGGTGGCGCGCAACATGGAAGTTGCGCTGCGTCGCACCTACGAGGCCACACCCGATCCCAAGCTGGTGGTCGCGGTCGGCGACTGCGCCTGCGACGGCGGCATCTTCGGCGAGAGCTATGCCTGTCGCGGGCGAGTGGCGAACGTGCTGCCGGTGGACGTCACCATTCCCGGCTGTCCGCCGCCGCCCATCGAGATCCTGAAGGGCATCCTGACCGCGGTGCGGCGCGTGCCGGCGCGCACGGCGCGCTGAACCCAACGCCTCAGGCCACCGCCCCGTCCGGGTAATCCGGATGCAGGCGAATGCCCGGCGGCAAGACCAGCCAGGGCTGACCGCTCGAAGTCCACAGGCTGTAGGTCGGTTTGAGCCACGACTTGTCGTCCAGCGTGCCGCCCATGATCGAGCGAATCTCGGGATAGCGATCGAGCGTGATCATCACCGCCGAGCCGCAGGTCGGGCAGAAGTGCCGGTAGAGTCCCTGGCCGTCGTCGTCGAAGGCGGCGAATACCTTGAGTTCGCCGCGCTCGAACTCGACCGCGTCGCGGGCGAACACCGTCGCCATCAGGAAGGCCGACCCCGACTGCCGCTGACAGCGCTCGCACTGGCACAGACCGACATTGTTCGGTGCCGCGGTGCAGCGATAACGCACCGCGCCGCACAGGCATCCACCGGTGATGACTTCGCTCATGGCCATGCTCCTCGCGAAATAGTACAAAGGCGGACGATGTCGGATCGCTGCTGACCGCGGCGCCTAACTGACACCATTTCGCCGCTCGAGACAACTCGTCGCCGCCAAGTACAGGAGCCCGCCCATGGCCAAGATGAAAGCCGCGGTGTTCGTCGAACCCGGTCGCATCGTGCTCGAAGACAAGCCAGTGCCGGAGATCGGCCGCAACGATGCGCTGCTGCGCATCACCACCACCACCATCTGCGGCACCGACGTGCATATCCTGAAAGGCGAGTACCCGGTCGCGCGCGGTCTCACCGTGGGCCATGAGCCGGTCGGCGTGATCGAGAAGCTCGGCGCCGACGTGCGCGGCTTCAGCGAAGGGCAACGCGTGATCGCCGGCGCCATCTGCACCTCCGGTCACAGCAACGCCGCGCTGTGCGGCGTGCACGCGCAGGACGGTCCGGACAGCGCGCACGGCTGGCGCGCCCTCGGCGGGTGGAAGTTCGGCAACACCATCGACGGCAGCCAGGCGGAGTACCTGCGCGTGCCGGACGCGATGGCGAACCTGGCCGCGGTGCCCGACGGGCTCGGCGACGAGCAGGTGCTGATGTGTCCCGACATCATGTCCACCGGCTTCGCCGGCGCGGAGAGCGGCGCGATCCGCATCGGCGACACGGTGGCGGTGTTCGCGCAGGGCCCGATCGGGCTGTGCGCGACGGCCGGCGCGCGGCTGATGGGCGCGACTACCATCATCGCGGTGGAGAGCGTGCCCGCGCGCCAGGCGATGGCGCGACGCATGGGCGCCGATCACGTGGTCGATTTCTCGAGCGTCGATCCGGTCGCGGAGATCCTGCGCCTCACCGCGGGCCGCGGCGTGGACGTCGCCATCGAGGCGCTCGGTCGTCAGCAGACCTTCGAAGGCGCGCTGCGCGTACTGCGCCCGGGCGGCACGCTGTCGTCGCTCGGCGTGTATTCCAGCGACCTGAGCATTCCGCTCGACGCCTTCCTGGCCGGACTCGGCGACCAGACCATTCGCACCACGCTCTGTCCCGGCGGCAAGGAACGCATGCGCCGACTGATGGACGTGATCGCCTCCGGGCGCGTGGACACGCGGCCGCTGGTCACGCATCGCTACAAGCTGGACGAGATCGAGTCCGCCTACGAACTGTTCGCGAACCAGCGTGACGGCGTGCTGAAGGTCGCGATCGTGCCGTGAGACGCGGGCAGCGATGAGCACGCGCGCCGACATCGAGTTCGACGCCGAGGGTGTGCGCCTGCGCGGCTGGCTGTACACACCCACCGGTCGCGGTCCGCACCCGCTGGTGGTGATGAGCCACGGCTTCTCGGCGGTGAAAGAAATGGGCCTCGACGACTACGCCGAGGTGTTCAGCGCCGCCGGCCTCGCCGTGCTGGTCTACGACAACCGCAATCTCGGCGCGAGCGACGGCCTGCCGCGCCAGGACATCGACCCGGTCGCGCAGCGTCGTGACCAGACGCACGCCATCACCTTCGCGCGCAGCATGGTCGGCATCGACCCGGAACGCATCGGCCTGTGGGGCACGAGTTATTCGGGCGGGCTCGCGCTGATCACCGCGGCGCTCGATCGGCGCGTGAAGTGCGTGGTCGCGCAGGTGCCCTACCTGCACGGCCTGCGCACCCTCGACCTCGTCATGCCGCTCGCCGAGCACGCCGCCTTCCACGCGCGCCTGGACGCCGAGCGATGCGCGATCGCCGCCGGCGCGGCGCCGAGCCTGACCGACGTGTGCAGCGACGACCCGAGCAGGCCGCCCGAGTCACCGGGGCGGCGCAGCTGGGCCTGGTTCAATCACTACGTCGAGAGCGGGCGCGCGCGCTGGACCAACGCCGTCACCGTGCGCTCGCTCGAACGGCGGCTGGAGTACGACGCGCTGGCCTTCGTGCCGCGCATCGCGCCCACGCCGCTGCTGCTCATCGCGGCCGCCGCGGACGACATCACTCCGACCGCGCTGGCGCTCGAAGCCTTCGAGCTCGCGCGTGCGCCGAAGCGCCTGGAACTGGTCCCCGGCCATCACTATCGTCCCTACCTCGAGGACTTTCCGCGGGCCAGCGCCGCCGCCCGCGACTGGTTCCTCACACACCTGTGAGCGCGACCTCGCGCGGAGCAAGCCATGACCGATACCGTCACCGCCGCCATCGCCTACCTCGAACCCGGCGCGGCGCGCGCCCAGCACCTCATCTATCCCCCCAACTCCGGCCGCGCGCTGGTGCGACCGCCGCAGGTCTACCACCAGTGCGTCATCGCCGATTGCCGGCAACTGGCGACGCCGCCGCAGGTCGACGAGGCCGGCTATGCGCTGCTGCCGGCGCCCACGGTCGTGCGCGACTTCTATGACGAACGCGAGGTGCGCGACGTCTACTACCCGGAAGTCGCGGCCTGGCTGGCGCGCACGCTCGGCGCGCTGGACGTGGTGGTGTTCGATCACAACCAGCGCAGCGCGGTGCGCGCGGCGCGCGGCCAGCCTGGGGTGCGCGCGCCGGTGGACGCGGCCCATAACGACTACACGCCGGCGTCCGGTCCGCGGCGCGCGGCGGAGATCCTCGCCGACGCGGGCCGTCCGGCCTATGCCGACCGGCGCAAGGCGCTGATCAACGTCTGGCGCCCCATCGTCGGGCCGGTGCAGGACGTGCCGCTCGCGGTCTGCGACGCGCGCAGCGCCGCGCTCGCCGACTTCGTGCCGACCGACATCCACCACTTTGGCGAGGACGACCTCGAGCGCCCGCGCCACAGCGGCGAGATCTATTCGGTGGCCCACAATCCGGGCCACCGCTGGTTCTATGCCGCCGACATGCGCCCAGACGAGGTGCTGCTGCTGAAGAACTGGGATTCGGCGCCCGGCGTCGCGAGCTACACGCCCCACACCGGCTTTCGCAATCCGGCAGCGCCCCCCGGCACGACGCCGCGGGAGAGCATCGAAGTGCGGACCCTGGTGGTGTATCCCTGAGGGACGGCCTCGACGCCGCGACCACTGGCCGCGGCATAGGCACGAGATTTCAGATTGCGCCCAGCCATACGCTGCCGTATCGTGCCGAGTCCTCTTTCCCAACCATTCAAACCAGCGGGCGCACTGTTTGATGAACGACATGACCCACGGCCTGGACGCGGCCACCCTCACCCTCGGCATCCCGGGCTTCACCTACCCGGACCTGTACGAGCCCCAGGCGCTGGCGCGCCTGACGGCCACCTTCGATGCCTTCCTGGCCGAACGCGACCCCAGTGTCGGCGCGCGGCTCGCGGCCTACCGCACCAGCCAGGGGGCCGGTATGACGCCGGAGGAGCAGTCCTTCACGCTGGTCGACGCCGCGCCCCATCTCGGCGCCTTCATCGCCCGCCTGTTCCGCATCGAGGGCGAATGGAACGCGCAGGTCGAGGCGATCCGCGACGAAGACCAGACCGTGCTCGGGTTTCGCAACCAGTTCGTCGAACCGCTGGCCAAGAAGTACAAGGGCGTCGATGCCAAGGCATTCGAGCGCCCGGCGCTGGCGCAGGCCGCGGCCACGCTGCGTGACGCCGCGCGCGACGGCGCGCGGCTGGTCCACGACGAGGAATACCTGACGGCGCGGGCCGCCGCCCTCCTGTCCGGCGACGCAGCGCCGAGCGCGAGCTTCCTGGGCGCGCTGCGGCGCAATCCCGCCTGGGCCGCGCTCGCGGCGGACGGCGCGCTGATCGAAGCCGCGCGTACGGCGCTCGAGCAGTGGTGCCTGCTGGTGCAGACCGACGCCGACTTCCATCCCGCCGCCGCCAACGCCTGGGCTTCGTTCAAGCAGCCGGCCAAGACCGACGTGCAGCACCTTGTGCACCACCCCGAAGTCGATCGCGGCGGCTACAAGGCCTGGGTCGCCGAGGACGCGCACCGCCGTCGGCGCGACGGCTTCCATCTCACAGACCCGCGCTACGGCCGTCGGCGCGTGATGTACGAGGTCGATCACTGCATCTACTGCCACGACCGCGACAACGACACCTGCTCGAAGGGCATGCCGAACAAGAAGGACGGCGGCTTCAAGACCAACGCGCTCGGCGTCGCCGTCACCGGCTGCCCGCTGGGCGAGAAGATCTCGGAGATGCACGTCGTCAAGCGCGGCGGCGACAACATCGGCGCGCTGGCGCTGGTGGTGATCGACAACCCGATGTGCCCCGGCACCGGCCACCGCATCTGCAACGACTGCATGAAGGGCTGCATCTACCAGAAGACCGAGCCGGTCAACATTTCGCAGATCGAGACCAACGTCCTGACCGACGTGCTGAACCTACCCTGGGGCTTCGAGATCTACGCGCTGCTGACGCGCTGGAACCCGCTGAACGTCAGGCGCCCGCAGCTCGCGCCCTACAACGGCAAGAAGGTGCTGGTGGCGGGCCTCGGCCCCGCCGGCTACACCCTCGCCCACTACCTGCTGCAGGAAGGCTTCGCGGTGGTCGGCATCGACGCGCTCAAGGTCGAGCCGCTACCGAGCTATCTCACCGGCTCGGCCACCGAGCCGCCGCAGCCGATACGCGACTTCGCCACGCTCTACGACGACCTGGACAGCCGCACCAACAACGGCTTCGGCGGCGTGGCCGAGTACGGCATCACGGTCCGCTGGGACAAGAACTTCCTCAAGGTCATCTATCTCACCCTGCTGCGCCGTCGCACCTTCCGCGCCTACGGCGGCGTGCGCTTCGGCGGCACGATGACGCTGGACGACGCCTGGAACTTCGGCTTCGACCACGTCGCGCTCGCGACCGGCGCCGGCAAGCCGTCGATCATCGGGCTGAAGAACAACCTGATCCGCGGCATCCGCAAGGCCTCCG
The DNA here is from genome assembly GCA_019747795.1 of Gammaproteobacteria bacterium. Classification (GTDB taxonomy): domain Bacteria; phylum Pseudomonadota; class Gammaproteobacteria; genus JADJYF01. Next base: position 49,763 of record JAIEQK010000136.1, read on the forward strand.
ACTTCCTGATGGGTCTGCAGCTGACCGGCGCGGCCAAGCTGAATTCGCTGGCCAACATGCAGGTCCGCCTGCCGGCCGGCGTGATCGGCGGCGGCCTCACCGCCATCGACACCGCGACCGAGGTGATGGCCTATTACCCGCGCCAGGTGGAGAAGACTCTATACCGCTACGAGAAGCTCTGCGCCGAATCCGACGAAGCCTCGGTGCGCGCGAAGTACGACGCCGAGGAACTCGGGATCCTCGACGAGTTCCTCGCCCACGGTCGCGCAGTGCGCGCCGAGCGCCAGCGCGCCGACAAGGCGGGCGAGGTGCCGGACTTCGCGCCGCTGGTCAAGAGCTGGGGGGGCGTGACGCTCTTCTACCGCAAGAGCATCAACGACTCGCCGGCCTACCGGCAGAATCACGAGGAAGTGAACGAGGCGCTGCAGGAAGGCATCTACATCGCGACCGGCATGAATCCGGAAGAGGCCTTCGCCGACGACTTCGGCGCGCTGAAGGCCGTGCGCTTCTCACGCGGCAAGGGCGAGTCCGACATCGAACTGCCGCTGCGCGCGCTGTTCGTCGCCGCCGGCACCTCGCCGAACATCATCTACGAGCAGGAGCATCCGGGCACCTTCGAGCTGGACGGCAAGTTCTTCCGTCGCTACGAGCCGCGCGACGGCAAGCTGGTGCCCGCCGAAGGCGTGCTGACGCCCAAGCTCGCCTCGCCCTCGCCCTTCACGTCCTATGAGCGTGACGGGCGCTACGTGACCTTCTACGGCGACAACCACCCGGTCTACGCCGGCAACGTGGTGAAGGCCATGGCGAGCGCGAAGGACGGCTATCCCTACATCGTGGAGCTCTTCAAGGACGAGGTCGCGAAGCTGAATCCGGACGAGCAGCCGCTGCGCGAGGTCGACCTGCGCCGCTTCGTGCAGCGCCTGGACGAGGCGCTGCTCGCCACCGTGGTGGCGGTGAACCGCCTGACGCCGACCATCATCGAGGTGGTCGCACACGCCCCGGCCGCGGCCGCCAAGTTCGAGCCCGGCCAGTTCTACCGGGTGCAGAACCCCGAGGCCTTCGCGCCGCGGGTGGAGAGCACGGTGCTCGCGCCCGAAGGTCTCGCGCTCACCGGCGCCTGGGTCGACAAGGACCAGGGACTGGTGTCGCTCATCGCGCTCGAGATGGGCGCTTCCTCGCGCCTGCTGCAGCGCTGCCGCCCCGGTGACCCGCTGGTGGTGATGGGCGTGACCGGCGCACCGACCCACATCCCGAAGAACGGCCGCGTGCTGATGGTGGGCGGCGGTCTCGGCAACGCCGTGCTGTTCTCCATCGGCAAGGCGCTGCGCGCGGCGGGCAACCAGGTGCTGTACTTCGCCGGCTACAAGAAGCCCATCGACGTGTTCAAGCTGGACGACATCGAAGCCGCGGCGGACGTCGTGGTGTGGGCGGTGGATCCGGGTCCGAACGTGGAGGCGATCGCGCCGCGCCGCGCGCAGGACAAGACCTTCGTCGGCAACGTGGTGCAGGCCATGGTCGCTTACGCGGAGGGTCAGATCGGCGAGGTCACCCTGCCCTTGAACAGCATGGACGAGGTGATCGTCATCGGCTCTGACCTGATGATGGCGGCGGTCAAGCGCGCGCGTAAGGAAGTGCTGGCGCCCTACCTCAAGCCCGAGCACATCGCCATCGGCTCCATCAACTCGCCCATGCAGTGCATGATGAAGGGCGTGTGCGCGCAGTGCCTGTGCAAGCACGTCGACCCGGTGACCGGCGAGGAGAGCTTCGTCTACTCCTGCTACAACCAGGACCAGCCGCTGGACGCGGTGGACTTTCCCAATCTCAGGGCCCGTCTGCGCCAGAACACGGTGCAGGAGAAGCTCTCCAACCTGTGGCTGGACCACCTGCTGGAAAGCGGCTCGGCCTGAGGGTGAGAGCGACGGTCGCGGCGCACGCCGCGACCGTCATCGCGCAATGCCACGCCCGCGCTCGTCGCGGGCATGGCGTTTAGGGGCTGAGAAAAGTCGCTCAGCCGCCGCGCCGACGCAGCGCCGCGAGGCCGCCCACCGCCGACAACATCAGCCATGCCGCGCCCGGCAGCGGCACCGGCTCCAGGGTCACCGCGAGGTTGTCCAGGCCGAGCGCGTCGGCATCGGGGTTCGCCGCGGGGTTGGTGATGGTAAAGCCGAGGATGTCGCGCGCGTCGCTCAGCACGCCGAAGAAGCCGAAGTTGCCGTTCACGATCTGCGACGCCGGCGTATCGCCGAACAGGGTGATGGTCTCGTCGGCGCCGTTCTTGATGAGCGTCAGGACGAGATTGGTGGTGGTCCGCGAATCGCCGGCCCAGTCGCTCGCGTCGGTCAAGTCGAAGCTGAAGCCGCGCACCGGCAGGTCGAAGCTCACGGTATAGAAGGCGCTGCCGTTCGCCGTCACGCTGTCCAGGAAACGCCCGCCGCTGGCATAGGTGTCGAACGCCCCCACGCCCTCGACGATGTTGACGCCGCCGGTGGCGCTCGCGACGAGGCTCGCGCCGAAAGGTGCCAGCAGGGTGCCGGGCGCCGTCCCCACCGGCAGTTCGTCGAAGGTCTGCACCAGCAGCACGCCGGCCGCGGCCGTGAAGTCGGCGCGCGCCGCGTCGGCGTTGGGATGCGCCCCGCCGCCCACCAGGTTGCTGTTGTCCAGGCCGCTGAAGACCGTGGTGGCGGCCTGTGCGCCCTGCGCGCCCGCCAGCAGCAGCAGCGCGGCCGCGCAGCTCCGCAGTCCGGTGTTCTGTCCAGTCATCATGACTCTCTCCCTTTGTTCCGGGCCCTTCTGATGCGAGCCCTGTGTCCCGAGGTCGGATTCGATGCTAGCCGAGCCGCGCGAACGCCCGATGCGATGCCGTTCACGAAGCGCCGCACGCGGCCGCGCGTCTTGCCGCTCTCCTGGGCGACGGGGATAATCGCGCCACGCCATCAGCGGAGCACTTCATTGGACTGTTACCCCACACGGTAGCCGTCCCCTCCAGCGCCTGCGTCATCCTCCGATGACCCGGACGTCGACCGGAGCGGGACGGAACCCCGACCCCATCCGGAAGACGAACGCTTTGCCGCCTGCCCGTTCCAGGCACTGGAGACGACCTTGCTGAACCTGTTCGCGCTCGACAACGGCCGCCTGAAGGGTGGCCTCGTGCAGACTCCGCTGGAGCAGCTGGAGCTGGGCGAGAACCGCCCGATCTGGGTCGACCTCGAGGACCCGACCGACGCCGAGAAGCAGTGGATCACCACCCACTTCGGCCTCACCATCCCCGACGACGTCGAGGACGAGGACATCGAGGAGTCGGCGCGTTTCTACGAGGAGGACAACGGCGAACTGCACATCCGCTCGGACTTCCTCATCGACGACGATGACACGGCGCGCAACGTGCGCGTGGCGTTCATTCTCTACAACCAGGTGCTGTTCTCGGTTCACAAGGAAGACCTGCCGGTGTTCCGCCTGCTGCGCCTGCGCGCGCGGCGCATCCCGGCCCTGATCAACGACGACAAGGACGTGCTGCTGCGTCTCTACGACGCCGATGTCGAGTACTCGGCCGACGCGCTCGAAGGCATCTACGACAACCTCGAGAAGTTCAGCAACATGGTGCTGACCACCGAGGTCAGCGACGAGGACGCTGGCAAGGTGCTGGCGGACATCGCGCGCGAGGAGGACTTGAACGGTCGCATTCGGCGCAACGTGATGGACACCCGCCGCGCGGTCAGCTTCCTGCTGCGCGGGCGCATGCTGGACCCGGACCAGGTCGAGGCCTCGCGCCAGCTGCTGCGCGACATCGACTCGCTCGATTCGCACACCGCCTACCTGTTCGACAAGATCAACTTCCTGATGGACGCCACCGTCGGCTTCATCAACGTCAACCAGAACAAGATCATCAAGATCTTCTCGGTGGCGAGCGTGGCGCTGCTGCCGCCGACCCTGATCGCGAGCATCTATGGCATGAACTTCCGCTTCATGCCGGAGCTGGAACAGAACTGGGGCTATCCCTTCGCGCTGACCCTGATGGCCGCCTCGGTCGCGGCGCCGATGATCTATTTCTGGCGGAAGGGGTGGCTGCGGTAGGTCGGGCTTCAGCCCGACATTGCCCCGCGGCGCGGGTTCCAACCCGACATACCGTTGTAGGTCGGGCTTCAGCCTGACATTTCGTTGTAGGTCGGGTTTCAACCCGACATTCGTCCCAGAGCGTCGTTCGAAGCCTCGCAAGGAATGTCGGGTGCAAGTCCGACCTACAATGCGCGGAGCCACCGAGGAGGCCGCCATGGATCTCACCGACGTCATCCGCACCACCAATGCCTGCCGTTACTACAAGCCGGACCCGGTGCCGGACGACGCGCTGCTGCGCGTGCTGGACGCCGCCCGCTGGGGGCCCACCGGCTCGAACAAGCAGCCCATCGCCTTCGTCGCGGTGAAGGATGCGGGCAAGCGCCGCGCGCTGCACGACCTCTACCAGCCGCTGTGGGACGCCATCGTTCCGCGCTACCGCTCGGGCGAGGCGCAGGCCGGCTTCAAGCCCGGCTTCATCGACCACGTCGATCACTTCGCGCGGCACCTGGCCGACGTGCCGGTGCTGATCGTGGTCGCCTGCGACATGACCCAGGTCACCGCGCTGGACGCCAACCTGGGCCGCCTGCCGCTCACGGCCGGTTCCTCGGTCTACCCGGCGGTACAGAACCTGCTGCTCGCGGCGCGCAACGAGGGCCTCGGCACCACGCTGACCACGATACTCGCGATGGCCGAGAAGGATGTGCAGGCGGTGCTCGGCATGCCGGCCCACATGGCCTGCGCGGCGATGATCACCCTCGGCTGGCCGGCCAAACCGTTCCCCAAGCGCCTGCGGCGCAAGCCGCTCACCGAACTCGTGCACCTGGACGGCTGGGGGCAGGCGTTTCCTGGCGCCGAGGCCTTCTGAGCCTCGCGGCACTTGACCACGATCAAGTCCCTACCCGCTGGCGGAATGGCGGCCCGGCGGGCCGTTTGAGGACAATTGTCCACCGGCGCGCGGCCGAGGCCGCGCGCTCCACACCTCCAGGAGTCATCCCATGAAGTTCCATTGGTTCAACCTGATGCCCTGGCCCTACCTGCCGGACGACTTCACCGAGAAGCACCGGAGCGTATGGGTCGACGTGGATTCGCGCCTGTTCGACGCGCGCAAGGCCAACCGCATCTACAACGATTACCTCGACCTGCTCGAACTCGCGGAGGACGTCGGCTACGACGGCCTCGGCATCAACGAGCATCACCAGAACGCCTACGGGCTGATGCCTTCGCCGCAGCTGATGGCCGCCACGCTCGCGCGTCGCACCCATCGCGCCGCCATCCTGCTGCTCGGCCAGTCGCTCGCGCTCTACGACCCGCCGACCCGCGTGGCGGAAGAGATGGCGATGATCGACTGCATCTCCGGCGGACGCCTCATCTCCGGCTTCCCGGTAGGCTCGTCGATGGACGACAACTACGCCTGCGGCGTGAACCCCGCGACCCTGCGCGAGAAGTACCACGAGGCCCACAACCTCGTGCGCCGCGCCTGGTCCGACCCGGACGTCTTCGCCTGGAACGGCAAGCACTACAAGCTGCGCTACGTGAACCTGTGGCCGCGTCCGATCCAGACGCCGCCACCCATCTGGATCCCGGGCGGCGGTTCGCTCGAGACCTGGGACTTCTGCGCCGAGCACAAGTACAACTACAGCTACCTGTCGTTCTCCGGCTACATCCGCGGCGCGCAGCTGATGGAAGGCTTCTGGCAGCGCATGGAACAGCTCGGCGCCGAGTTCAATCCCTACCAGGCGGCCTTCGCCCAGCAGATCTGCGTGGCCGAGACCGACGCCGAGGCCAAGCGTCTGTACGAGAAGCACGCGCGGTACTTCTTCTCGCGCTGCCTGCACGTCTACCCGGGCTTCGCCGACGCGCCAGGCTATCGCACCGAGCCGACCATCCGCGCGGGTCTCGTCACGCAGATGGCGGGCCAGTCCTCGGCGCTCAACCAGGCGGCCGCGCTGTCCTGGGAGGAGATGATCGAGAAGGGCTACATCGTCGCCGGTTCGCCGGACAGCGTCGCCGCGCAGATCGAGAAGGTCATCGACACTCTGAAGGTCGGCCATCTCGTCTGCCTGCTGCACTTCGGCGACATGCCGAACGATGTGTGCCGCTACTCGACCCAGATGTTCGCCGACAAGGTCATGCCGCAGATGCGGTCCAAGTGGGCGGGCTACGAGGACCACTGGTATCCGAAGGCCATGCCACTCGAGGATCGCGCGGAGCCGCGTACGGTCACGCCGTTTCCGGCGTCGCTGAACGAACCACCGCGCAAGCGCGTCGCGGAGGTGAAGTGATGAACCTCGAGACCATCGCCGTCGGGCCGGCGCGCCGCACGGTGTACTACTACCGCCGTGGCCACGGCCAGCCGCTGCTCTACCTGCACCACATGCTCGGCATCGTCGGCTTCGAGCCGCTGCTCGCGAAGCTCGCCGAGAGCTTCGACGTGATCGCGCCCTACGCGCCCGGCTGGGGCCCGGCCAAGGACCAGCTGGAAGACATCGATCCTGGCGCGCTCGACATCACGCTGCACAACGTCGATCTCCTGAACGCGCTCGGCGTGAAGAGCGCGCACGTGATGGGCATCAGCATCGGCGCGTGGATGGGGGCGGAACTCGCCGCCATCGCGCCGCAGCGGGTGCTGAGCCTGACGCTCGTCAATCCGCTCGGCCTGTGGCTGGACGGCGTGGAATGCGCCGATCCCTTCGCCCAGCATCCGGGCATGCCGTCGGAGATCCAGTTCTCCGAGCGCGGCCTGCGCAAGAGCCTCTTGCTCGAGGGCCGCGACAAGATGGATGCCCACGTCGAGGAACTGCTCAACCTGCGCGCCAGCGCCAAGTTCCTGTGGCCCATTCCGGACACCGGCATCTCGCGACGCCTGGGGCGCATCGAAGCGCCGACCTTGATCGCGACTTCGGAAAAGGACCCGATAGTGCCCGCCGCGCATGGTGTCGCGTGGCGCGATGCGATCGCCGGCAGCCGCTTGACGACCATCGCCCAGGCAGGGCACCTTGCAGGCCTCGAACAGCCGGAGGCCTGCGCGGCCCTGGCGAGCGACTTCGTGCGCGACCACGCGATGTCTGCGGTGGCCTGACCCAGGCACTCGACAACGACGGTCCCCGGGACGGGTGGCCGTGACACCTACAGGAACGCCGGCGCCCCGCCGGCGTTCCGTTTACCGGGGAGAGAAAGCATGAGCGATACACACAAGGGCAGCTGCTTCTGCGGCACCGTGCAGTTCGAAGTGAGCGGCGCGCCGGTTGCGATGGGCATCTGCCATTGCGATTCCTGCCGCCACTGGTCGGCCGGACCGGTCAACAGCTTCGCGCTGTGGCCGAAGGACGTGGTCAAGATCACTGCCGGCGCGGACGCCATCGGCACCTACGCCAAGACCGACAACAGCCATCGCAAGTGGTGCACCAAGTGCGGCGGCCACGTGATGAACGATCATCCGGGCATGGCCATGGCGGATGTGTTCGCGGCGGTGCTACCGACGCTGGAGTTCAAGCCGGCCATCCACGTGTTCTACGGCGAGAAGATGATCGCCATCAAGGACGGCCTGCCGAAGTTCAAGGATCTGCCGGCCGAGTTCGGCGGTTCGGGCGACACCCTGCCGGAATAAGCGCGCTCCAGCACGGCGACGGCGCGCGCCGTCGCCGTGCGTCACGCAGGTACCGGGGTCCCGCCGCATGCAAACCTACGACTACATCATCGTCGGCGCGGGCTCGGCAGGCTGCCTGCTCGCCAATCGCCTGTCGGCCGATCCGTCGACGCGCGTACTGCTGCTCGAAGCGGGCGGGCCCGACGACTATTTCTGGATCCATGTGCCGGTGGGCTATCTCTACACCATCGGCAATCCGCGCACCGACTGGTGCTACACCACCACGCCCGATCCGGGCTTGAACGGCCGCAGCCTGGGCTACGCGCGCGGCCGCGTGCTGGGCGGCTGCTCGTCGATCAACGCGATGATCTACATGCGCGGTCAGGCCTCGGACTACGACCACTGGGCCGCGCTCGGCAACGCCGGCTGGTCGTGGCACGAAGTGCTGCCCTGGTTCAAGCGCAGCGAGGACTACGCACACGGCGCCGACGAGTTCCACGGCGCGGGCGGCGAGCTGCGCGTCGAGGAGCGGCGCGTGAGCTGGGAGATCCTCGACGCCTGGCGTGAAGCGGCCGCCGAGTGCGGCATCGCGCCGATCAAGGAATTCAACCGCGGCGACAACGACGGCTGCGCCTACTTCCAGATGAACCAGCGCCGCGGCGTGCGCTGGAGCAACGCCAAGGCCTTCCTGCACCCGGTTCGACATCGCGCCAACCTGACGGTCGTCACCCACGCGCTGGCCGAGGGCCTGGACTTCGAGCGCGTGGACGGCCGGCTGCACGCGCGCGGGCTGCGCTATCGCGTCAAGGACGCCGGCCAGCACCAGGCGCGCGCGCGGCGCGAGGTGATCCTCGCCGCCGGCGCCATCGGCTCGCCGCAGCTGCTGCAACTCTCCGGCGTCGGCCCTGCGCCGGTGCTGCGCGCGCAGGGCATCGAGGTGCTGCACGATGCGCCCGAGGTCGGCGCGAACCTGCACGATCATCTGCAGATCCGCATGATGTACAAGGTGCACAACACCCGCACCCTGAACGAGCGCGCCAATTCGCTGCTGGGCCGCGGCCTCATGGGCCTGGACTACTTTCTTCGCCGTCGCGGCCCGCTGACCATGCCACCGAGCCAGCTCGGCGCCTTCGCGCGCAGCGATGCGAGCCGCGACGCGCCGAACATCGAATGGCACGTGCAACCCCTGTCGCTGGACAAGTTCGGCGCGCCGCTGCACCCGTTCCCCGCCATCACGCCCTCGGTGTGCAATCTGCGGCCGGCGAGCCGCGGACACGTGCACATCCGGGCGCGCGATGCGGCGACGGCGCCGGAAATCCATCTCAACTACCTGTCGGACGAAGACGATCTCAAGGTCGCAGTGGACGCGATGCGCTTCACGCGTCGCATCATGGCCGCGTCGGCGTTGGCGCGATTCCAGCCCGAGGAATTCCGTCCCGGTCCCGCGATCGACAGCGACGAAGATCTGCGTCGCGCGGCGGGTGATCTCGGCACCACCATCTTCCATCCCGTAGGCACCTGCCGCATGGGACAGGACGCACGCGCGGTGGTCGACGAGCGCCTGCGCTTTCGCGGCATCGACGGACTGCGGGTGATCGACGCATCGATCATGCCGCGCATCACGTCCGGCAACACCAACGCCCCCACCACCATGATCGCCGAGAAGGGCGCGGCGATGGTGTTGGAGGACAACGCCTGAGAGACGGAGCCCATGGATTCCCGCTTGCGCGGGAATGACGGGTTGGTTGGGTCGATGGGCGCCTGACCTGACAGGCTTCGCCATCCCCCCCTACCCCGTCACCCTCGCGAAAGCGAGGGTCCATCGGCACTCGGTGAAGCCCATGGATTCCTGCTTGCGCAGGAATGACGGGACTGGAGGACGCGGTGCGAGGGAACGGTTCGCGCCTTCGTTTCGTTACCCTCACTCTGCGAAAACAGGGGTCCATCGACGCTCGGTGAAGCCCATGGATTCCTGCTTGCGCAGGAATGACGGGTCTGGAGGACGCGGTGCGAGGGAACGGTTCGCGCCTTCGTTTCATTACCGTCACCCCTGCGAAAGCAGGGGTCCACCGACGCTCGGTGAAGTCCATGGATTCCTGCTTGCGCAGGAATGACGGGACTGGAGGACGCGGTGCGAGGGAACGGTTCGCGCGCGAACCCGCAACGCGAGCACCGACTCACGACGCGCCGAACAAGCCCCCGTCCACCGGCAGCACCGTGCCGTTCACGTACGCCGATGCGCGCGCGGCGAGGAAGATCGCCACGCCGGCCGCGTCCTGACCGTTGCCCATGCGCTTCATCGGCACGTTGTGCACGATCGCGTCGAGCCCCATCTTCGCGACCATGGGACGCATCATCTCGGTGTCGAAGGGCCCGGGAGCGATGCAGTTGACGTTGATGTGACGGTGCGCGAGATGCGCGGCCAGCATGCGGGTCAGGTGGTGCAGCGCGGCCTTGGAGGGACCGTAGGCGAAGTTCTCGAAGATCGGCGTGTGCATACCGTCCACCGAGCCGACGTTGATGATGCGCGCCGGGTCAGTGGCGCGGGCCGCGCGCTCGAGCGCTGGCAGGAACTTCTGCACCAGGAAGAACGGCGACTTGACGTTCAGATCCATGACCTTGTCCCAGCCGTTCTCGGGGAACTCGTCGATGGTCGCGCCCCAGGTCGCGCCGGCATTGTTGACCAGGATGTCGAGTTTTTCCTCGCGCGCCATCAGTTCGGCCGCGACGCGCTCGATCTCGCTCATCTTGCCCAGATCGGCCGGCAGCGACACGCAGGTGCCGAGCTTGGCGAGTTCGGCCGCGGCCGCATCGCACTGGTCTTTCTTGCGTGAACTGATGTAGACCCGCGCGCCAGCGGCGACGTAGCCGTGGGCAATCATGTAACCGATGCCGCGCGAGCCGCCGGTGATGAAGGCGGTCTTGCCGGCGATGGAGAAGAGTTCCTGGATCATGGTGAGTCGCGTCCGTCAGAAGTTGCCGGGCTGGCTCGCGGCGTCGAAGTCCCCTTCGAAGGGCACCACGCGCGGATTGGGCCGGTCGTTGAACATGAGCCGCAGCACGTCGGGCCGCGAATAGTGGCCGACCGGATCGGCCGCCGACTTGGCATAGGCGATCGCGGCGAGATCGATGTCCGCCATCACCAAACCTTCGGCATCGGGCGCGAGCGGCGTGCCGAGCGGCGCGCCATCCGGCCCGAAGATGCGCGCGTGGCCGCCGCCCGCGCGCAGGAGCTCACGCTTGGCCGGCGTGTCGCACATGAGTTCGATCATCTCGGGCGAGACCACCGCGCAGGCCGCGAGCACGAAGCACTGGCCCTCCGCTGCGTAGAGCTGGCTCGCGGCGGTGTTCAGCTCCGGTCCGAGCGCGTAGGCCGCGCCGTTGTACAGGCTGAAGCTCGGCCAGGCGGCGACGTGGATCTGCTCCTGCTGCGCGTACATCGCGTACTTGGTGAGCGGCTGCAGGTGTTCCCAGCAACACAGGCTGCCGATGCGCCCGAGCGGCGTCGCCACCACCTGCAGATCGCTGCCGTCGCCCTCGCCGAACAGCGTGCGCTCGACGTGGGTGGGCTTGAGCTTGCGCCGGCGCGCGAGCACACCTCCGTCCGCACCGTACAGCCACTGGCCCATGTAGAGACTGCCGCCGTCGCGCTCCGAGACGCCCATGGCGACCGTCATGCCGTGGCGTCGCGCGGCAGCGGCGATGGCGCGATCCTCTGCGCCGCCCGCCACCAGCGAGTTGGCGTGATAGGCGCCGACGAAGCGCATGCCGGCGGCCGGGGAGTCCAGCCAGATCCAGAACGGATAGCCGGGGATCCAGGTTTCGGGGAAAGCAAGCAGTTCGACGCCCTGGCGGCCGGCGTCGTCGATCAGCGCGATGGCCTTGTCGACCGTCGCGGCAAGGTCCAGGAACACGGGTGCCGCCTGCACGGCGGCGACGCGAAGCGTGGGCATGACGAATCCTCGAAGTACCGCGGCGCGGCGCGGTTAATGTAGCAGGCTCAGGGCGTCGCGCCCGGTCGCTGCATGCCCGGCCCGGGCGCGCTCGCGCCCCCGGTCTGCTCGGCGAGCAGCGCCTCCAGCGCGGCACGCAGCTTGGTGGCCTGGGCGCGCAGTTCGGGGTCCGTGTCGGCCTGGGCCTCGAGACGGCGAAAGGTCTCGACCGCGTCGCGCAGCTGCACCATGCCCAGGTTGAAGCCGGCCTTGGCGTAGGCCGCGTCTCGCGCCAGCACGGCGCGATAGGCGCTGACCGCGCCATCCGGATCGCCGACCCGCGCGCGGGCGTTCGCGAGCCGGAACCAGGCGTCGGCATTGCTCGGCTCGGCCGTCACCAGGCGCTGATAGGCCTGCGCGGCCGCGCCCCAGTCGCCCGCCGCGTAACGGGCCTCGGCCTCGCTCGCGAGGCGCGTCGTGTCGACCGGCGCCTCGGCTTCGGGAACGCGCTCGGCGCTGCCGCAGCCGGCGAGCGCCAAGAC
>JAIEQK010000118.1 GCA_019747795.1 Gammaproteobacteria bacterium
AGCGCTCTGGAACGGAATGTCGCACTGAAGTGCGACCTACAGGGTGCGGTGCTGTAGGTCGGACTTCAGTCCGACATTGAAACGGCGTGTACGAGCGCTCTGGAACGGAATGTCGCACTGAAGTGCGACCTACAGGGTGCGGTGCTGTAGGTCGGACTTCAGTCCGACATTGAAACGGCGTGTACGGGCGCTCTGGAACGGAATGTCGCACTGAAGTGCGACCTACAGGCTCCATACCACCAACCGCCAGTCCAGCACCTGGCTTTCCTCGTAGCCTGCTTCCTTGCCGCGGCGCTTGGCGTACGTCAACGCGTGCAGTTCCAGGAGCCGGCCGCCGGAAGCGACGGGCGCCTCGCTGGTCACGCTGAACTCGGTACGGATGATCTCCTCCTCCAGTACCGGCGCGGTGTGCTCACAACCCTGCCAGCCGACCAAGGTCACGAGGTTGGGCAGCGCGCGCTCGATCTGGGCGAGCGTGATGGAAATCGTCTGGCCGCCGTAGACCAGGCGCTTGCCGAGGTAGCTCCGCGACGCATCGGTGTGGGTATAGGCGATGTTGCCGGTCAGTCGCACCAGCTCCGGTGCGCAGGTCACGGTGTCCTGCGGGCCGATCACCACCTTGTCGCCCACCGCGAGCACCGGCGCGGGCACGTTGTAGTTCTCCGGCGCCATGGCCGCCACCCGCCAGCCCTGCGGCAGCGCGCCCAGCAGTTGCTCGTCGCCCAGGCGCTCCGGGATCCAGTCGAAGCTGTCGTTCCTGCCGGTGTCGGCCTGCGGATCGCGACAGGCGATCATCGGGCAGCGCCAGTACTGCATGACGCGCTCGCCGTGCTGGTTGGTCGTGGTCATCTCCAAGGCCACCATGCCGGTCGCGTCGCGGCCCGGCTTCACCTTGTTCTGCCGGAGACCCACGACCTTGGTCACGGTGGTGAGCGTGTCGCCGACGTAGACCGGCTTCACCAGCAGCAGCCCGCGGTAGAAGAGGTTGCCCTTCACGTTCTGCGAGGCGAAGGTCGTCTGGCCGTTCACCTGGTTGATGACCAGCATGGGATGGACCAGGCTGCGCGACTCGCCGGTCACCGCGCGGGACAGTTCGCGATCGAGCGGCAGGCGCATGCGATCGCCGGTAATGGCCTGGTAGAAGGCCGCGTGACCGTCGGTCATGGTGACGGCGGGTGCGGAGAAGCTCTGTCCGACCTCGAAGTCTTCGAAGTAGGGTCCGTCGATGTGATGTTCGGCCATGGTGTCATTCCTGCTCGATGTGCGACCGCCGCCGGCCTCACAGGCCGGGGCGGAAAGTGAAGCGGTTCAGCCGCCGAGGAACTCGGCGCGCAGCGCCGCGCCCTGTTCGTCGATGGCCGGTACCCGCGGACTCTCCAGGACGTCGCCCGTGCGCCGTACCAGCGACACGCGCTCGCCGCCGGCGAGGATGTCTTTGCGACGCAGCGCCGGATGCCGCTGGAGTCCGCCAATGTCGTTGATGTTGCCGCAGGCGATACCGGCGGCGTTCAGCTTCTGGGCCAACTCGGCGCGGGGATAGCGACGGAACACGGCTTCGAGTTCGGCGCGCAGCGCGTCGCGATTCTCGACCCGCGCGACGTTGTTCCTGAAGCGCGGATCGTCGGCGAGTTCCGGCCGCTCGAGTCCGTCGCGACAGAACTGCGCCCATTCGCGCTGGTTCTGGATGACGACGAAGATCGGGCCGTCGGCCGCGGCGTAAGAGCCGTAGGGCGCGAGCTGCGCGTGGTCCATGCCCGTGCCGGTCAGCATCTTGCCGGTGTATTCCAGGATCGCGAGCGGCACCGCCATCCATTCGGACAGGGTCTCGAACAGCGAGGTCTCGATATGCGTGCCGGCCGCGCCGCGTTCGCGCGCGTAGAGCGCTTTCAGGATCTCGCCGTAGCAGGACAACCCGGTGGAGATGTCGCAGATCGACGCGCCCACCTTGCTCGGCTCGCCGGGGTTGCCGGTCACCGAGCAGAGCCCGGTCTCGGCCTGGATCAGCGCGTCGTAGGCCTTCATCTCCGCGTAGGGACCAGTGGTGCCGTAGCCCGAGATGCTGCACATCACGAGCCGCGGATTCAGCGCGTGCACCGCGCTCCAGCCGAAGCCGAGCTTGTCCACCGAACCCGGTTTCAGGTTCTGGATGAAGACGTCGGCCTTCGCCAGCATGGCGCGCAGCAGGGCGCGGTCGGCCTCCTGGGTCAGATCGACCGCCAGCGATTCCTTGCCGCTGTTCAGCCACACGAAGTACGCGCTCTGGCCGTGGATGGCGCTGTCGTAGGCTCGCGCGAAATCACCCTCGGGGCGTTCGAGCTTGATCACCCGCGCGCCGCCCTCGGCCAGCAGACGGGTGCAGTAGGGCGCGGCGACGGCCTGTTCGAGGGCGACGACCAGCAGCCCGGCGAGGGGGGCGGACATGGTTCTACCTCAGCGCATCACGAAGGGATTGGGCACGTCGTCGGCGGTCGAGATCCACACACTCTTGGTCTGCAGGAACTCGCGAATCGACTCGAGGCCGTTCTCGCGGCCGAGGCCGCTCTGCTTGTAGCCGCCGAAAGGCGACATGTAACTGATGGCGCGATAGGTGTTGACCCACACCGTGCCGGCGCGCACCGCGCGCGAGACCTTGAGCGCGCGCTTGATGGATTGGGTCCAGACGCCGGCGGCGAGACCGAAGGCGATGTCGTTCGCGATCGCGATGGCCTCGTCCTCGGTGTCGAAGCGGATGATGGACAGCACCGGGCCGAACACCTCTTCCTGGGCGATGCGCATGTCGTTCCGAACGCCGCCGAGAATGGTCGGCTCGACGAAGTACTCGCTCGTGCCGCACTCGGGCCGACCCTTGGCGGGCTTGCCTCCCAGCAGCACCCGCGCGCCTTCAGCCTCGGCGATGCGGATGTAGGACAGCACCTTCTCGTACTGTGGCGGGGTGGTCACCGGGCCGACCTGGGTGGCGCGGTCCATCGGGTCGCCCATGCGCGCGCTCGCCGCGAACTCGACCAACGCATTCACGAAGCGATCGTAGATGCCCGACTGCACCAGCAGGCGCGAGCCGGCGATGCAGGTCTGACCAGTCGCGGCGAAGATGCCGGAGATCGCGCCCTTGACCGCGTCCTCCAGCACCGCGTCGTCGAACACGATGTTGGGCGACTTGCCGCCCAGTTCCAGCGTGCAGCGCTTCAGGCCCTTGGCCGCCGCCTGGTAGACCCGCGCGCCGCTCTCGCTGCCACCGGTGAAGGCGACCATCGCGACCTTGGGATGCTCGACCAGGCGCGCGCCCACCTCGGCGCCGAAGCCGGTGACGACGTTGACCACGCCGGGCGGAAAGCCGGCTTCCGTGAACAGTTCGGCGAAGCGCAGCGTCGAGGTGGAGGTGAATTCCGAGGGCTTGATCACCACCGTGTTGCCCGCCGCCAGCGCCGGCGCGAGCTTGAAGGAGAGCAGCAGCAGCGGCGAGTTCCACGGCGTGATCGCCGCCACCACGCCGAGTGGTTCGTGGCGCGTGAAATTGAAGGTCTCGGGCTTGTCGATGGGAATGACCGCGCCCTCGATCTTGTCCGCGAGGCCACCGAAGTAGTAGTACCACTGTGGCAAGTAGGCGCACTGCGCGCCCATCTCGCTGATGAGCTTGCCGTTGTCGCGTACCTCCATCGCCGCGAGTTCCTCGGCGTGGGCGGCGATCAGATCGCCCACCCGGCGCAGCAGGTGGCCGCGCTGGGTGGCGCTCATGTCGGCCCAGGGGGCAGACATGAATGCCGCGTGGGCCGCGTCCACCGCCGCGTCGACCTCGGCCGGGCCGCAGCGCGCGACCTCGGCCCAGATCTTCGAGGTGTAGGGATTGACCGTCTCGAAGTACTCGCCGCTTCCAGGCGCGACCTTGGCGCCGTTGATGTAGGCATCGAAGCGCGGCAGGTCGCGGGCGTCGTTCATGGCGGGTACTCCGATGGCGTCAGGTGCGTCCTCAATAGGAACGCGGCAGCTCGAGTTCGTGCTCCGCGATGTAGGACAGGATGAGATTGGTGGAGATGGGCGCGATGCGGTACAGGCGCGCTTCGCGGAACTTGCGCTCCACGTCGTACTCCTCTGCCACGCCGAAGCCGCCGTGGGTCTGCATGCAGGTGTCCGCCGCCGCCCAGGAGGCCTCCGAGGCCAGCATCTTGGACAGGTTGGCGAGCGTGCCGGCGTTGCCGCCCGACTCGTACACCGCGCAGGCCTTCTCCAGCACCGCCTCGGCCGCCACCGTCTGCGCATAGGCCTGGGCGATGGGGAACTGGATGCCCTGGTTCTGGCCGATGGGTCGGCCGAACACCACGCGCTCGCGCGCATAGTCCGAGGCCTTCTTGATGAACCAGCGCGCGTCGCCGATGCACTCGGCGGCGATCAGGATGCGCTCGGCGTTCATGCCGGAGAGGATGTAGCGGAAGCCCTTGCCCTCTTCGCCGATGAGGCTGTCGGCCGGGATCGGCACGTTGTCGAAGAACACCGCGTTGGTCGAGTGGTTGATCATCGTGCGGATGGGATTGATGCTCATCCCGTTCTTCTTCGCTTCGCGCATGTCGACCAGGAACACCGACAGACCGTCGGCGCGCTTGGCGACCTTGTCCTTCGCGGTGGTGCGGGCGAGCAGGATCATGAGATCCGACTGCAGCGCGCGCGAGGTCCACACCTTCTGACCGTTGACGATGTACTTGTCGCCGTCCCGCACCGCGACGGTGGAGATGGAGGTGGTGTCGGTGCCGGCGGTCGGCTCGGTGACGCCGAAGGCCTGCAGGCGCAGTTCACCCGAGGCGACGCCCGGCAGGTACTTCTGCTTCTGCTCGGGGCTGCCGTGGCGCAGCACCGTGCCCATGGTGTACATCTGCGCATGGCAGGCGCCGGCGTTGCCGCCGAACTCGTGGATCGCCTTCAGGATCTCGACGCCCATGGAGATCGGCAGGCCGCTGCCGCCGTATTCCTCGGGGATCAGCGCCGCCAGCAGGCCGAGTTCGGTCAGGCGGTCGACGAATTCCTTGGGGTATTGCCGCTCGCGATCCTTCTCACGCCAGTACTCACCGGCAAATTCCTCGCAGACCTTCTTCACCGTGTCGCGCAGCTGCGTGACGATTTCCTGCTGTTCGTCGCTCATGATTTGCTCTTTCCAGACTGATGAAACGTGTGGCCCGACGAACTGGCCGTCGGCCGCCGGGCGGAACCGCGGGCGGCGCGCCGCCCGCGGTCGAAGCGCACCACGAGACGCCTTACAGGGCGAGGATCTTGTCCAGCACCGGCATCAGGTAGCGGTTGAACACCTCCGGGTTCTCGCTCATGGGGAAGTGTCCGATCTCCTCCATGATGATGCACTCGGAGTTCTTGGTCTTCTTCGCCGCTTCCTCGGTCATCTCCGGGGTGCAGGCGAAGTCGTAGACGCCGGTCATGTAGAACATCGGCACCTTGCCCGACAGCTTCTCCGTGCGGCCGCGGAAGTCGTGGTCGAAGGAATAGAAGTAGAGATCGCCCTTGAACACGCCCGGTCCGCCCTGCGAGTAATACCACCAGGTCTCCCAGCGGTACTTGTCCGGGCTCTGCGGCGCCATCAGGCCGAACACCGAAGTCGCGCAGGCCTCGCCGCCGTGGATGTGCGAATGCGCGAGCCAGTCGAGGTGCCAGCCCGGCGACCATTCGCAGGCCTCGACCGCGATCAGCGCCTTGATGTCGTTCTCGTGCTTCTCGGCGAGGTGCAGGCAGATGTTGCCGCCCATGGAGCTGCCCATGATCACCGGCTTCACCAGTTCGAGTTCGCGACAGAACGCCATGATGATGCCGGCGTAGTAGTGCGCGGTGAGCTTGTACTCCTCGTTTTCCTGGTACCACTCATAGGGCGGGATGGATTTGCCGTGACGCGGCAGGTCCAGCGCGATGACGCGGAAGTTCTTGCTGATGGCCGGGTCGCACAGCTGGTGACGCCACTCGCGGCCGTCGGTGCCGGCGGTGTGCAGGCAGACCAGCGGAATGCCGTTGGCCGGGCCCGTCTCTTCGTAGTACATGCGGTACTCGGTGCCTTCGAACGGCACCCACACGTAGCGGCCGATGATCGGTTCAATCTTTGCCATGTCGATTCTCCTACTGCCGCTCAGACTTCACGCATGCGGTCGAGCGCCCACATGAACGCGCGCATGTTCTGCCACAGGACCATCTGGTTGCCCTCCAGCCGCACGCGCCCGTGCAGCGGATGGGCCATCGCCCACAGGTCGTTGTACATCGGCGGCGGCACCGGCTGGCAGAACTTGGCCCAGCTCTCCGCCGGACCGCGGATGGCGAGCTCGTAGCAGGTCTCGGGACCGAACTGGTCGCTGACCTCGGCGAGCCTGCCTTTGTCAAAACTGACGACGTACTCCTTGTCGCCGAAACCCAAGAGCAGCTGCGCGGTGAAGTGCTTGCCGATCCATTTCATCGGCCCGTTGCTGTTGACCGCGTCCTGCCACTTCCTGACCCAGGGCAGATCGAACATGGTGATTCTCCCTCTAGCTTGAACCTGTGTCGCCACGCCGCGGCGTGCGCCTTCTGGACGGCGCGTCGCCGGCCGCGCGAGGCGGAGGCGGTGCGAGTGAGGGGGCAATGTACTGGCGGCTTCGAGCCCGTGTAAATGAGCAACTGGCGATACGGGCGATAAGCCAGGCTTATAGATCGGCGACCTGGGCGGCCTCGGCCGCCATGCTCCAGTACTGGCCGTCGAAACCGCTCACGCAGGCCAGCAGCAGCTCGGCCGTGGCGCGCACCGCGTTGGAGACCGGCCGGCTGCCGGCGCGCGCCAGCACCATGCGCCGTTCCAGCCGCGGCTGGGTGATGGGCACCGCGTGCAGCTCGCCGCGCGCGACCTCGTCGGCGACCGCGGCGCGGGACAGCACGGTGTTGCCGATGCCGAGCCGCGCCAGGGTCTTCATCTGCACGAAGGCGTCGATCTCCACCTTGGGCGCGAGCGCCACGCCGTGCTCGAGCGCGACGCGGTCGAGCATCGCGCGCAGTCCGTGGTGGCGACCGGGCAGGATGAGGTCCATGTCGGCGAGTTCGGCGAAGCGCACCGCTCGCCGCCGGCGACGACGGCTTGCGCTCTCGACCAGGAACAGCTCCTCGCTGAACAGCGGCGTGGTGGCGATGCCGGCGTCGCGCTGCACGCCGTGCAGGATGCCGAGGTCCAGCTGGCCGCTGCGCAACCAGTCGAGCACGTAGCCGCTGGTGCCCTCGACCACGCGCAGCGCGACCTTGGGCAGGGCCTCCTGCATGCGCACCACCAGCGGCACGGACAGCACCGCGCTGATCGACGCCGGCAGGCCCAGCACCACGCTGCCGCGCGGATCGCGGCTGCCCGCCTGGATGGCCTGGCGCGCGTCGGCCACCTGGTCGAGGATCAGCCGCGCGCGCGCCAGGAGTTCGCGCCCGGCCTCGGTCGGCACCACGCCGCGCACCGAGCGCGAGAGCAGTTTCACGCCGAGCTCGTCCTCGAGCTTCTTCACCTGCTGGCTGAGCGCCGGCTGCGCGACGTAGAGCGCATCGGCGGCGCGCTTCATGGAGCCTTGCTCGACGATGGTCACGAAGTAGCGCAGGGTGCGGAAATCCATGCAGCGCGGCTCGGCGGGAGGTCGGCGCAGTCTAGCGCAGGCCTCGCGTGGCGGGGACGCGCGCGGGTTTACAGCGCGGCCACGATCGGAGAGGCTTGCCGCCCGCGCAGCTTTTCTCGGAGCCCGCCATGAGCTTTCTGTCCGATCCTGCCCTGCAACAACGCTTCGTCGAAGCGCTGAACGCCAACCCACGCTTTGCCACCCAGGCGCGCGCCTTCGACGGCGCCGTGCAGCTCGAAGTCGACGCCGACTGCCTGTGGCTCAAGATCTACAAGGGCCAGGTGATCGACCACCAGCCCGCGCCGTCGATCTTCGGTTACACCTTCAAGCTGCGCGGCGCGGAGGCCGCGTGGCGCGATCTGCTGAGCGGCAAGCGCCTGTGGGCCGACCTCACCTTTCCCGGCAAGCGCGACTTCAGCGACGACCCGGGCCTCACGCGGGTCGGTGAACTGTCGGTGGCGATCGCGACCGAGGGCAACCTGCTGGAGGCGGGGCGCCTCACCGAGGCGATGTTCGAACTCGCCTACACGCTGCGCCAGGTGGCCGCCTGAGCGGCGGCGACGCGCAATCCCCGAGCACGTTCACGCGTCGCGCGGCGCGACACGAGGAGAGACCATCGATGAGCACCCCAGAAGATATTCGCGGCCATTACGTCCGGGTCGGCGGCACCCGCGTGTTCTACGACGAACTCGGCGAGGGCCAGCCGCTGGTGTGCGTGCACACAGCCGGCGCCAGCTCGCTCGAGTACCAGTACGCGCTCCCGCTGTACGCGGAACAGGGCTTCCACGCCTACGCGCTCGATCTGCCCGGTCATTCGCGCTCCTACCCGGTGGGCTGGGAGGCGCATCGCAGCATCCACCAGCACGCGGAGTTCGTGCACGCCTTCGTGCAGACCCTCGGACTCGCGAACCCGGTCATCACCGGCTGCTCGATCGGCGGCGACATCACGCTGGACTATGCGGCCCACCACTGGCGCGAGATGGCGGCCGGCATCGCCATGGAGGGCCTGGGGCGCTCACCGACCTTTCCGAGCCCCAAGGACATGACCCATCCGGCGTGGACGCCCGGCTGGCAGGACATGATGGAGCGCGCGGCCGTCGAATCGCTGGGCCGCGGCGTGTCCGAGGAGAAGCGCGAGGAACTGCGCTGGCAGCATCGCAACGCGCAGGTGAGCGCGGTCGGCGACCTGGTCGCCTGGGCAGCGCACGACGTGCTCGCGAGTCTCGGCCAGGTGCAGTGTCCGATGCTGGTGGTGCGCGGCGAGGACGACTTCTGGGTGCCGCGCGAACTCGCCGACGAGACCGCGCGGGCGCTGCCGAAGGGCGAGGTGCTGCACCTGCCCGACGTTGGCCACTACCCGATGTTCGAGGCACCGGCGCTGGTCGCCCGCTTCACTGGTGACTTCTGCCGCAAACACGGTATTCTCCGCGGCTAGAGCAACTCTGGGCGCCGCGCACGGACCGCGCGACGCCGTGCATCAGGGGGAAGTCCGGCGACACGCGCGACGCGCGGTCAGTCGGACCGAAGGGGGGCGAGGGCGGCGCAAGCCGCCCTTTTTTTTGTTCGACCCGTGCCGTCAGAGTGTCGGCGTGAGCGCGAGGCAGGCACGGTTCTGCGCGGCACGCGCCACGTCCGCGTCGTGCAAGGTCGGCGTCGATGCGATGGTCTCGATGTAGTCGATGGGCAGGCCATGGTGCCGCGCGCCGGCCAACACGTAGTCGCGATACCAGTCGAAGGGTTTGAGGCGCGCGTCCAGCGCGGTGGCGAGCGCCTGGTAGACGAAGCAGACGCCGTGGTCCGGCAGGTCGATCTCGATCACGGCATAGCCATGGCCGACGCCCTCGATGCGGTCGAGCACGGGCTTGTCCTCGGCGGCCATGCGATAGACCACGCCCCAGGCCATGGCGCCCGGCGCGTCCACCAGGTGACACTTGCCCGAGCCGTCGGCGCCGCGCTTGGTGAAGGCGAGCGCGCGGTCGGGCAGCGCCACCGCGCCCAGCGTGGCGAGCAGCGAGACGCGCGCCGCGAGACGCGGCGGCCACAGGTTGGAGCCGTAGGCGAGATAGTTCAGCGTATCCACGCTTGCTGCCTCACCTGCGGCGCGGGCGAGGGCGGTGGCGTGTAGACTGCGCGCAGTCCGTAATCCCGGAACCTCCCGCCATGAGTGCTGTGCATCCCGACGATCTCCATGCCTGGCGGCAGGCCCATGTGCCGCTGTTCAACGACAATCCGCTCAAGCTCGGCATTTTCGGCCAGAACTGTTCCAACGGCTGCACCATCACCCACGCGCCCACCAGCTTCGAGCCGACCTACGCCCACAATGTCGCGATCAGCAAACTGGCCGACCGGCTCGGCCTGGAACTGCTGGTGCCGGTGGGACGCTGGAAGCACTTTGGCGGCAGCACGCGCTTCAACGAGAACAATCTCGAGGTCTACACCTGGGCCACGGCGATGGCCTGCAACACCGAGCGCGTGATGGTGTTCGCCACCTCGCACGTGCCGACCGTGCATCCCCTGTTCGCCGCCAAGCAGGCCGCGACCATCGACCAGATCTCGGCCGGACGTTTCGGACTCAACATCGTGTGCGGCTGGTTCCGCCCGGAAATCGAAATGTTCGGTGCCGAGCTCATCGCCCACGACGACCGCTACCGCATGGCCGACGAATGGTTGACCTGCATGAAGCGCGCGTGGACCGAGCAGGACTTCGACTTCGACGGCGACTTCTATCACATCAAGCAGGGCTTCCTGCTGCCGAAGCCAGTGCAGCAGCCGTGGCCGGCGATCATCAACGCCGGGAGTTCCGAGGCCGGGCGCGAGTTCTCCGCGCGGCACGTGGACTTCAACTTCATCACCATCACCACCGAAGAGGAGGCCGCGTTCCTCATCCAGGACGTCAAGCGGCGCGCGGCGGCGCACCGCCGCCAGTGCGGCGTGATGACCTATGGCCTGGTGTGCTGCCGCGACACCGAGAAGGAAGCGCGCGAGGTCTACGACAGCATCGTGCGCCACGGTGATTGGGAAGCGACCGAGAACATCATGCGCCTGCTTGGCATCGAGAGCACGTCTTTCGGCAACCAGGAGACGGTGCGCAACCTCGGCGAACGCTTCATCGCCGGCTGGGGCGGCTATCCCCTGGTCGGCACGCCCGAGCAGGTGGTGGAGCAGATGCAGAAGATCCACGCCATGGGCATCGAGGGCTTCATCCTCTCCTGGCTCGACTACCTGCCGGAACTGGAGTACTTCGGCGAGCGCGTGATGCCGCTGCTGAAAGAGGCGGGATTACGCCTGTAGGGCGGGTTTCAACCCGCCGTGTACTGCCTGTCCCCTTACGCCGTGCATGGCCGATTGAAATCGGCCCTACAGGCGGGTTTCAACCCGGCGTGTACTGCCTGTCCCCATGCGCCGTGCATGGCCGATTGAATTCGGCCCTACACCGGCGCGTAGGCCACCACCTCGATCTCCACCTTCGCGTCGGGCAACACGAGGCCCGAGACCACGGTCGAGCGGCAGGGCGGCGTGTCGCCGAAGGCTTCGGCGTAGACGCGGTTGAAGGCGGCGAAGTCGCCGACCGCGGTCAGCCACACGGTGGCCTTGATGACGTTGTCGTAACCGGCGCCGGCGGACGCGAGCAGCGCGCCGATGTGCCGCAGGCAATGGCGGGTCTGTGCCTCGACGCCCTCCGGCAGTCGTCCCTGCTCGTCGAAGCCGAGCTGTCCGGACAGGTAGACGAAATCGCCGGCGCGAATGGCCTTCGACAGGGGCAGTGGCGTGCCGTCGGCCAGCGTGACGCGGCCACCCAGGATGGTGTGATGCATGACGAGTCTCCGAAGTGCGGTGGTCGCGCGCGGAAGCGCGCGGGTTCAGCGGTATAGTAGCCGCAAGCCCCGATGCGAAGACGAGATCGATGCTGCCCACGCTGTTCCTGTCCCACGGCGCGCCCAACGTCGCGCTCTACGATCTGCCCGCAAGGCGCTTCTTCGACGGGCTCGCGGCGACGCTGCCACGGCCGCGCGCGCTGCTGGTCGCGTCCGCGCACTACGCGGCGCCGCGACCCGCCGTCACGGTCGCGGCCGCGCCACGCACCATCCACGACTTCCACGGCTTCGAGGACGCGCTCTACGACATGCGCTATCCCGCACCGGGGGATCCCACGCTCGCGGCCCGTGTGCTCGAACTGCTGCGCGTGGAACTGGGCGTGGAAGGCGTGGCGGACGATCGCTGGGGTTTCGATCACGGTGCCTGGAGTCCTCTAATCCGCATCTATCCGCAGGCCGACATTCCGCTCGTGCTGCTCTCCCTCGACCCGCAGGGCGACGCGCGTTACCACTTCCGCCTCGGCCGGGCGTTGACTGCGTTGCGCGCGGAGGGCGTCCTGGTGATCGGCTCCGGCTCCATCACCCACAATCTCGGCCGCGTAAGCCCACCCATGGATCACGACGCCGCGGCGCCCTGGGTGCGCGCCTTCCTGACATGGATGGACGACAAGCTCGCCGCGGGCGACGGCGAGGCGGTGTGTGACTACCTGCGCGCGGCGCCGCATGCGCGCGACTGTCACCCGAGCGATGAGCACCTGATGCCGCTCCTGGTCGCGCTGGGCGCGGCGGGCGAGGGCGGACGCGGCACGCGACTTCATCACAGCATCACCTACGGCACGCTGGCGATGGACGCCTGGCGCTTCGACTGAGGACGTGCCGGTGCGGATCACCAGTGTGCGCGCCTTCCCCATCTCGTTCGCCGTGCCGCCGGCGCAGCAGGTGAGCCTAGGCATAGGCCGCAGCGTGAAGCGCGACGCGGTGCTGGTGCGGGTCGAGACGGACAGCGGCGCCTGCGGCTGGGGCGAAGCCCACGCGGCGCGCGCGCCGACCGCCATCGCGGAGCTCGTGAACACCACGCTCGCCGACCTCGTCACCGGCCTCGACGCCGAGGACATCGACGCCGTCTGGGCGCGGGTCTACCGCATGCAGCGGGCCAGTCACGGCGCCGGCGCCGCGGCGGTCATTGGCCTCTCAGGCATCGATCTCGCGCTGTGGGACTTGAAGGCGCGCGGCGCCGGCCTGCCGCTGTGGCGGCTGCTCGGCGGCCGTTCGCGCGCCATTGCGGCCTACGCGGGGGGCATCAGCCTCGGCTTTCAGGCGCCGGACGCGCTGGCGGAAGAAGCCGCCGGATTCCTGGCGCAGGGTTACCGCGCGCTCAAGCTGCGCATCGGCGACGGCGTGGCGAACGATCGCGCGCGCATCGAGGCGGTGCGCGCGCGTCTCGGCGACGAGGCGGAGATCCTGGTCGATGCCAATACCGCCTACACCCTGGCCGACGTCGAGGCCATCGCGCCGGTGCTCGAGGCTTGTCGCGTGGGTTGGCTGGAGGAACCCTTTCCCGCCCACGCCTGGCGTGACTACCAGGCCGCCGCGCGCCTGACCTCGGTGCCGCTCGCGGCCGGCGAGAATCACTACACCCGTTTCGACTTCGAACGCGTGCTGACCGACGGTGCGATCCGCGTGTGGCAGCCGGATCTCTCCAAGACCGGCGGATTGACCGAGGCGCTGCGCATCGCGCGCCTCGCGGCGGGCGCCGGCATCGTCATCCATCCGCACACCTCGGTCACCGGGCTCAACATGGCGGCGAGCCTGCATTTCCTGTCCTCTATCGACAACGGCGGCTACTACGAGGCCGACGTCACCGCCTACAACCCGTTTCGCGATCGACTGACACGTGGCCTCTGCGCGCTGGACGCGCACGGCACCATGCATGCGCCCGACGGCATCGGGCTCGGCATCGACCTGGATGTCGAACTGCTGGATGCCAGCCGGGCCATCCCCGGTCCCGGCTACGTGTGACCCCCGCGGATCCAGCTGACGCATGATCCACATCCTCATCGGCACGCGCGCGCAGCTCATCAAGATGGCGCCGGTGCTGCTGGCCTTCGAGCGCACGGCCACGCCCTTTCGCCTGGTCCTGAGCGGACAGCACCGCGTGACCATGGCGGCGCTGCTCTCCGAGTTCGGCGTGCGCACCCCGCCCGTGTCGCTGTACGAGGGCGAGGAGATCACCGGCATCGCGCAGATGGCGCGCTGGTTTCCGCGCGTGCTGTGGCGCGCCTGGCGCGACCGCGCGCGCCTGTTTCCCCGCGGTGTGAAGGATTGCATGGTGGTGCACGGCGACACGGTCTCGACCCTGCTCGGCGCGCTGCTCGGGCGCTTGCTGCGCATGCAGGTCGCGCACGTCGAGTCCGGGCTCACCTCCGGCCGTTGGC
Source organism: Gammaproteobacteria bacterium (assembly GCA_019747795.1). GTDB lineage: Bacteria > Pseudomonadota > Gammaproteobacteria > JADJYF01. The sequence goes on from JAIEQK010000118.1 coordinate 13,849, forward strand.
GTGAGCCCTTTCCGGAAGAACTGACCCGGCGCCTGGTGTTCCGCCTGTGCGATATCGCCTTCTGTCCTGACGCCTGGTCGACCAACCACATGCGCGGCCGCGCCGCCGAGGTGGTGGACACCGGCGGCAACACCATCTTCGACGCGGTGGAGGAGGCGCGCGCGCGTTTCGCCGAGGTGGCGCTGGAACCGCCGCCCGCGCCCTACGCGGTGGTCTCGCTGCACCGCTTCGAGAACATCTTCGAGGCCGAGCGCTTCGGCTTCATCGTCATGACGCTCGAGCGCATGGCCGAGCGCCTGCCGTTGGTGTTCGTGCTGCACCCGGCCACGCGCCGCCAGGCGGAGAAGTTCGGGCTGCTGGCGCGCCTGGAGAATCATCCGCGCATCCGCCTCGAAGCGCGCATGACCTATGTGCCGTTCCTGAAGCTCCTGTGCGGCGCGCGCTTCGTGGTGAGCGACGGCGGCAGCAACCAGGAGGAACTCGCGTGGCTCGGCATTCCCACGCTCCTGATGCGCGACACCACCGAGAGACGCGATGGCCTGGAGGAGGGCGTGGTGCTGAGTCACTACGATCCGGCCGTCATCGAGCGCTTCGTCAGCCAGGCGCTGGAGGGCGCGCCCACGCGCCGCGCGCGGCGCGCCCAGGGGCGTCCGGCGCTGCTCATCGCCGCGCGGCTGGCGGCGAAGTTCAGCCCCTGAGGCGCGCGCTCAGCGACCCTTGAACTCGGGCGTGCGCTTGTCGAAGAAGGCGTTCAGCGCCTCCATGTGATCCTCGGTCTGGTGCAGGGTGACCTGCAGCGCGGCCGACATCTCCATGATGGTGTTGAACGGCGCCTGCGTGCCCTCGCGCATGAGCTTCTTGGTCATGCGCAGCGCCTGCGGTGGCTGCGCGCAGATGCTCCTGGCGATGTCCTCGCAGCGGCGCGCGAGGCTCATGTCCGGCACCACTTCCGACACCAGGCCCCACTTGCAGGCGGTGTCGGCATCGATCAGCTCACCGGTGAAGAACAACTGCGCCGCGCGCGACCACCCGATGTGCCGCGGCAGCAGCCACGCGCCGCCGTCGCCCGGCAGCAGGCCCATCTTGAGGAAGGTCGCGCCGAAGCGCGCGGTGCTGGAGGCGATGCGGATGTCGCACAGCGACGCGACGTCGTTGCCGAGGCCGATGGCGGGGCCGTTGATGGCACCGATCATCGGCACCTCGATGTCCCACAGTGCATGGATGATGCCGTGGATCGAGTGACGATAGTGATCGCGCAGCTCTGCGGGCGAGCCGCCGAAGTTGCCGGTCTTGTCGCGCATCGCCTTCAGGTCGCCGCCGGCGGAGAAGGCCGAGCCGGCGCCGGTCATGATCACGCAGCGCAACTCGCGGTTGGCGTTGATCGCGTCCGCCGCGGCGCGAAAGCGCGCGCCGTCGCCCGGCACACCGAGCGGGTTGCGCGTCTCGGGTCGGTTCAAGGTGAGACGGGCGATGGGCCCGTCCATGGTGAGCAGCAGGTCGTTGTCCAGCATGGCGCAGTCCTCAGGCGGTGATCGCCGGCCAGATGCCGTCGCCGCCGACCTCGGCCGCGATCCGGCCTAGATACTCGCCCCATTCGCCGGCGCCGCCGAACTCGGCGCGCCAGGCCCACAGGCGGCGGGTGAGGAAGTGCAGGCCGTACTCGTAGGTGAAGCCGATGGCGCCGTGGCACTGGTGCGAGAGGCGGGTCAGCTTCTCCACCGCCTCGCTGGCGCGGCACTTGGCGGCGGCGATCTCGAAGCGCGCGTTGCGCCCGCTCGGCGCCATGCCGCGCTGGTCGAGCCCTGCGCAGGCCGCCATGGTGATGGCGTCCACCGAGGCCACCAGCCCGGCGAGGTCCGCGAGGTAGTGCTGGATGGCCTGGAAGCCGGACAGCGGCTTGCCGAACTGCGAGCGCTCGCTCGAATACTTGAGCGCGAGATCGAGCGCGGCGGCGCCGGCGCCCGCGATCTGTGCGCTGCGCGCGAGCGCGCCCAGCCAGCGCACGCTGTCGGCCGGCTGGGGCAGGGCCTGGCGCGCGATGAGCGCCGCGGTGCCGGTCAGGCTATCGCGCGGGTCGCGACCGATGTTGTCCTCGCTCGCGATCGCGAGTCCCTTGGGGGAAGCCACCACCAGCTCCGCGCCGGTGCCGGTCTCGGCCACGCCCACCAGGTAGTCGGCGTTGCGGCCCCAGGGCGTGCGCACACTGTCCAGGCGCAGACCGGCCGCGGTGAGCTGCGCGGGGCCCAGGGTTGCCGGGAGCAGACCCGGCACGCCCTCGGGCAGTTCGACGCCGGCCTGGCCCGCGAGCCATTCAGCGATGGCCGCCTCGGCCACCGGCAGCGGCACGGCGTGGCGCCCGGCCGCGCGCAGCACCGGGTAGGCGTCGTACCAGCCCACGCCCATGCCGCCGGCCGCTTCGCTCGCCAGCACCTTGGTGATGCCCTGCTCGACGGCTTCCTGCCACAGCGCGGTGGGAAAGCCGTGCTCCTCGATGGCGGTCAGTTGGTCCCAGCCCAGCCGGTCGCCGAACAGGCGATTGACCGAGTCTTCCAGCATCTGTTGTGTTTCGTTCATCGCACACCCAGCCCTTTCGCAATGATGCCGCGCATGATTTCCGGCGTGCCGCCGCGCAGGGAGAACGACGGTGCCACCTGCACCAGCGAGCCCAGCACCTGCTGGTACTCGGTGCCGAAGCCCTCCAGCGTCGGCTCGAGCTCGCACAATTCCTGCGCGAGGCCCGGCAGGGCCTGTTCCCACTGGCAGCCGAGATCCTTGACCACCGAGGCCTCCAGCGCCGGGTCCTGGCCCGCGTTCAGCTTGGCCGCGATGCTGAGCGACATGGTGCGGAGCGTCGCCGCCCAGGCGACCTGGGTGCCGATGCGCGCGAGGGTGGCCGGCGAGGCGCGGTCGCGCACCTGGTCGATGAGTTTGCGCAGGAGGAAGAAGCAGGACAGATAGCGCTCCGGACCGCTGCGCTCGAAGGCGAGCTCCTCGGTCACCTGGCGCCAGCCCTGGCCCTCGGTGCCGATCAGCGCGTCGGGCGGCAGTTCGGCATCGACGAAGGCCACCTCGTTGAAATTGCGCCCGCCCTGCAGGTTCTTGATCGGGCGCGGCGTGATGCCACGGGTCTTGGACAGGTCGATCAGGAACTGCGAGAGGCCGGCGTGCTTCTTGTTCGGATCGGGGTCGGTGCGGAACAGCGCGATCATGTAGTTCGCGCGATGCGCGTTGCTGGTCCAGATCTTGGTGCCGTTGACCCGCCAGCCGGTCGCCGTGCGCTCGGCCCGAGTGCGCAGCGACGCGAGGTCGGAGCCGGAGTTCGGCTCGCTCATGCCGATGGCGAAGCAGGCTCGGCCCGCCGCGATCTTGGGCAGGATCTCGCGCTTCTGCGCCTCGTTGCCATAGCGCAGCAGGAGCGGGCCGCTCTGGCGATCCGCGACCCAGTGAAAGCCGGTCGGCGCGCCCGCGACCAGGCATTCCTCGACCACCACGTAGCGCTCGAAGGCGCTGCGCCCGTGGCCGCCGTATTCCTTGGGCAGGGTCATGCCGAGCCAGCCGCGCGCGCCGAGCTTCGCGGAGAACTCCGCGTCGTAGGCTTCCCAGCTGTGACTGCGGGTCACCACCGGCACGTCGGCCAGGGCTTCCTTCAGGAAGGCGCGCACCTCGGTGCGCAGCGTTTCGAGGTGGGCCGGCAGCGGGCTCGGCTCGAAACGCAGTTTGTCGGCTACTGATGTCATGGAATCACCCTGGGGTGGTTGGTCCGTTCGTGGGTGGGCGCTTCAGCCGCGCTTGCCCTGGGCATATTCCCAGGCGCGCTCGGCGAATTGCTCGACGATGTCGGTGGTGGTGGGCGCGTCGGAACTCGAGGCCGTGCCGTCCTGCACGCGCTTGATGATGCCCTGGTAGATGGCGGCCAGTCGCCACGCGGTGTAGGCGTTGTAGAACTCCATGTGCTCGATGGTCGTGCGCCCGGTGAGTTCGCAGTAGCGCGCGATGTACTGTGCCTGGGTCGGGATACCCATCGCGGCGAGGTCCAGACCCTCGAGACTCGATACGCGCTCGTCCACCGCCGGGATCACCCAGGGCGCCATGTGGTAACTGAAGTCGCCGAGCGGATCGCCCAAGGTCGCGAGTTCCCAGTCGAGCACCGCGATCACGCGCTGCTCGGTCTTGTGGAACACCATGTTGTCCATGCGGTAGTCGCCGTGGATCACGCACACCGCGTCGGACGGCGGAATGTGCTTCGGCAGCCAGTCCATCAACGCGTCCATCAGCGGAATCTTGTTGATCTCCGACGCGCGGTAGTTCTTGCTCCACACGTGCACCTGGCGAGCGATGTAGTCGTTCGGCTTGCCGAAACCCTCGAGCCCGATGGCGCGGTAGTCCTGCGACTGCAGGTTGGCGAGCGTCGTGACCATCGCGTCGTAGATGCCGGCGCGCTCCGCCGGCGTCGAGTTCGGCAGGTGGAGGTCCCATTCGATGCGGCCGTCGATCATCTCCATCACGTAGAACATGGTGCCGATGACGCCGTCGTCTTCGCACAGCACGAAGGGGCGCGGCACGGGAAAGCCGGCCTTGTACAGCGCGTCGGTCACCTTGAACTCGCGATCCACCTGGTGGGCCGAGGGCAGAAGGTGACCTGGCGGCTTGCGGCGCAGCACGTAGGTGCGGGTCGGCGTGATGAGCTGGTAGGTCGGATTGGACTGGCCGCCCTTGAACTCGCGCACGGTCAAGGGGCCGGCGAAGCCCGCCACGTGCTCGGCCATGTAGGCCGCAAGCCTCTCGGTGGGAAAGGCCAGGTGCGCCTGCACCTCCTTCGTGCCTGAGAATTTCTCCTGTCGGGTGCTCATCGGGGGTCTCGTGTCATTGTCCGGAAGGGCCGGCCACCACGCCCTGGTCGTGCAGCCGCCCGATGGCGGCGCTGTCCAGGCCGAGGACGTCGGCAAGAATTTCATCGGTGTGCTGGCCGACGCGCGGCGCCGCGCGCGGCGGCTGGCGTTCCATCTTCGAGAAGTGCATCGGCGTACCGCACACCGGGTAACGGCCGATGCCGGGCTGCTCGATGGTGCTGAAGATGGGGTTGTCGGGCGAGCAGTCCGGGTCCTGCGTCACCAGTTCCTCCATGGTCTGGTACTTGTCCCAGCAGATGCCGCACTCGTCGAACACCTTCTTCAGCGCGGTGAAGGGCTGGCTGGCGAACCATGGTTCGAGCAACGCGCAGAGTTCGCGGCGCGCGGTGAAGCGGTCGCCCTCCAGGTCGAAATCGAGGCCAAGGCGCGCCGCGAGCGCCGTGACTTCGGCGCCGAGGCCGGTGGCCTGGAGCAGGCCCTGCCACTGCTTGGCGCTGACCGCGATGATCATCACGCGCTCGCCGTCGGCCGAGACGAAGTCGCGGCCGAAGGCGCCGTACAGGTAGTTGCCATTGCGCCCGCGGGTCTCCTTGTTCACGTGCAGCTCGCCGACGAAGCCGAGATTGCCGACCGCCGCGAGCGCGACGTCGGCCAGCGCGAGCTTGATTTGCTGCCCTTCGCCGGTCAGGCGGCGATGACGCTCGGCGGCCAGCAGGTCGATGGCGGCGAGATAGGCGGTAGCGATGTCCCAGGCGGGCAGCACGTGGTTCACCGGGCGCGGGTCTTCCTCGGGGCCGGTGAGATAGGGGAAGCCGACCTTGGCGTTGACCGTGTAGTCGAGCGCGCTCGAGCCGTGGCGGTCGCCGACGATCTCGTGCTGGATGAGATCCGGGCGCCGCGCGGCCAGCGTCTCGTAGGCGAGCCAGCCGCGCGCCGGCAGGTTGGTGGAGAAGATGCCGCCGTTCTCGCCCGGCGCGCAGATGAGCTCGGTCACCAGCTCCCGCCCGGCGGGCGAACGGATGTCGACGGCGATGGAGCGCTTGCCCTTGTTCATCTCCGCCCAGTAGATGCTGACGTCGTCCCGGGTCACCGGCCAGCGGTGGTAGTCGATGCCGCCGCCCAGTTGATCGAAGCGGATCACGTCGGCGCCGAGCTGCGCGAGCGTCATGCCGCACATCGGCGCGGCGATGAAGGCCGAGCCCTCGACGATGCGCATGCCCTTCAGGATTGCCTGCATGAGAAGTCTCCTCAGACCGGCGCGATGCGCGCGCTGCCGTTGTTCAGCACCACCACGTTGCGTTCCAGCGCCGAGGTGCGGAAATAGGCCATGCCATCCTCGTTCCAGATCTCGGTGCGGAGTGTTTCGCCTGGCAGCACGGGCGAAGAGAAGCGCACGTTCAAGGTTTGCATGCGGCGCGCGTCGTAGTCGCAGCAGCTCCTGAGGATGGCGTGCATCGCGACGCCGAGCGTGCAGCGACCGTGCAGGATCGGACGCTCGAAGCCGGCGCCCGTCGCCACCGCCGGATCGGCGTGCAACGGGTTCATGTCACCGCACAGGCGATAGAGCAGCGCCTGGTTGAAATGGGTCGGCAGGTCGCAGACCTGGTCGGGCGCGCGCTCGGGGGGCGCCGGCGGCGCGGGACGCGCCTGAGACTTCCCTCCGAAGCCACCGTCGGCGCGTGCCAGGGTGTTGGAGCGCACGGTGGCGTAGAGCGTGGCGCCGTCGGCGCTGCGCAGTTCTTTCTTCAAGTACACGAAGCAGCCCTTGTCGGCGCCGCGGTCGACCACGTCCTCGATGACCGTTTCACCGGTGACCGTGCCCGCGCCTGGCAGAGGCTCGTGGATCTCGAGCGACTCCTCCGCGTGCAGCACCTTCTGCCAGGTGAATCCGTACTTCGGATCGCGCATCCAGAAACCCGGGTAGGCGATCACCAGCGCCAGGGTCGGCAGGGCCTTGAGCGCCGGCTCTTCGTAGACATAGGGCAGTTGCTTCGGATCGGTGGCGTCCGCGCCGACGCCGACCGCGAGCGCGTAGAGGATGCTGTCCTTGACGCCATAGGTCTCGGTCTGGCGATTGATGACGGTGCCGATGAGCGCGCCGTGGTTGTGCATGTCGAGCCTCGTTGAATCGATGTTCGGCCTGGTGGTGTGTGGGGCAGGGGAGGACGTTTGGTTTGAATGTCGGACTGAAGTCCGACCTACGGTCCGCTCTACCCCTTCAAAATCAGCTCTCGCGCCACGACCTTGAGCGCCAGCGTCTCCTCCGCGCCCTCGAAGATCGACAGCACGCGCGCGTCGACGAAGTAACGACTGACCGCGGTCTCCTCGGAATAGCCCATGCCGCCGTGGATCTGCATGGCCTCACGGGTCACGTACTCAGCGGCGCGGCAGGCGTAGAGCTTGACCAGGCTCGCTTCCATCTGGCCGCGGCCCTGGTCCATGAGGCGCGCGACTGCGTAGGTCATTTCCTGGCAGGCACGCAGGTTGGCGGCCATGGACACCAGCTTCGCGCGGGTCAGCTGGTAGTCGGCGAGCGGCTGACCGAACACGCGCCGGTCCTGCGCGTAGCGAAGCGCCGCCTCGAAGGCCGCGCGCATCACGCCGCAGGCGCGCGCCGCGGTCTGCAGGCGGCCGCCAGCGAAGCCCGCCATGGTGTGGTAGAAGCCCTTGCCGACCGCGTCGGGACCGCCAATGACATTCTCGGCCGGCACGAACACGTTGTCGAAGAACAGCGTGTAGGAGTGCATGCCGCGATAGCCGATGGTCGGGATGGCCTTGCCGCTCAGCACGCCACCCTCGGGCTGGCGGTACTCGAAGGCCTTGGCGTCGCTCTCCGGCTTCTCGACCAGGAACAGTGTGAGGCCGCGGTGGCCGGCGGCGGGATCGGGGTCGGTGCGTGCCAGCACCATCAAGAGTTCAGCCTTGCCGGCGAAGGTGCACCAGGTCTTGGCGCCGTTCAAAAGCCAGCCGCCGTCGGTTGGCGTGGCGCGCAGGCGCACGGCCGCGACGTCCGAGCCGCAATCGGGCTCGGTGACCGCGATCGCGACCAGCGGCTTGCCGGCGGCGATGCCCGGCAGCCATTTCTTCTTCTGCGGTTCGTGATTCCCCGCCATCAAGGCACGCGACAGGATCTCGGGTCGCGTGAGCGGGCTGCCGGCGGCGGCCAGCGAGGCGCGCGAGAGTTCCTCTGTCACCACGCACATCGCGAGATTGTCGTGGCCGGACGGTGGCGCGGTGCCGCCGTAGGCCTCAGGGATCGACAGCGCGAAGCAACCCATCTCGATCAATGCCGAGAGGATGTCGGCCGGAATGTCCAGGTCCTCGCGATGGATGCGCTCGGCCTGGGGCGCGACGATGTCCGAGGCCAACCGCGCGAAACTCGCGGCGATGATCTGCTTGTCTTCATCCAGCAATGAGCGGCCATGGCCGCCGTGCTCCAGGATCTGGCCGGCGGTGGTCTCGAGGAAAGCAGGGTCCAGGTGCGCCGCGACGAAGGCTTCCGCCGCCGGGCTCTCGAACGCGCGCCCGACCTCGGCGGCCGTGAGGCCGGTGAGATGGCGAATCTTCTCGAAGCGGCCGCGCAGTCGGGTCAGGATCTCGGCGACGAAGGCGCCCGCGAGGCGCGCTTCGATGAGGTCTTCACCTTCAGTCGTGGCGCAGGCCGAGGAATAGCCGAGGATGGAGCGCGCGGCATGCAGTTCGGCGTTGATCATGGCGAACTCGTAGCCCTGCACCTGGCAGTGATCGAGCGCCGCGTTGGCGTCGCCGCTGGCGGACACTTCCGCGCGGGTGTGGGCCAGGGCGCGCTGGAACAGCGCGCCGAGGTCCTCGAGGACGCCGGGCAGGGCGACGAGCGTCGTCGCCGTGGTCGATGCCGTCATGCGTGCCGCGTCCCGCTCACACCGGGTCCCAGGGCCACACGTCCTGCGAGCGATCGAGCGGGTAGAAGTCCGCCTTCAGCGCCGGCATGCAGTGTTCGGCGATGGTCTCCGCGGTCCAGCCGTCACCGCGATGCATGGAACGCTTCGGCCGGTGCTGGCTCATGAGGAAGATCTCGTTGTTGCGCACCGCGAAGATCTGGCCGGTGACGTCCTTGGCGGCGTCGGACAGCAGGTAGACCGCCATCGGCGCGATCTTGGCCGGGGTCATCTCCTTCAGGCGCTCGACGCGCTGGCGCTGCGCTTCGTCGGTGATCGGAATGGTGCCGATCATGCGCGTCCAGGCGAAGGGCGCGATGCAGTTCGAGCGCACGCCGTTGCGGCCGAGATCGAGCGCGATGCTCTTCGACAGCGCGGCGATGCCGAGCTTGGCGGCGGCGTAGTTGGCCTGACCGAAGTTGCCGATGAGGCCGGAGGTCGAGGTCATGTGCACGAAGGCGCCGGTGTTGCGCTCGCGGAAGTGCTCGGCGGCGGCGCGGCTCACGTAGAAGGTGCCGTGCAGGTGCACGTCGATCACCGCGTGCCACTCCTCGAGACTCATCTTGTGGAACATGCGGTCGCGCAGGATGCCGGCGTTGTTGATCACACCGTCGAGCTGGCCGAAGGCCTTGATCGCGTCGGCGATCATCGCCTGCGCGTCTTCCCAGCGCGCGACGCTGCCGAAGTTGGCGATCGCCTGGCCGCCCATGGCCTCGATTTCACGCACCACTTCCTTGGCCGGTGTGCCCTCGATATCGGTGCCGTCGGTGCTGGCGCCGAGATCGTTCACCACCACCTTGGCGCCGGCCGCGGCGAGCGCCAGGGAAAAATCGCGGCCGATGCCGCGTCCACCGCCGGTCACGAGGACCACTTTGCCGTCGAGCATACCCATATTGCACAGTTCTCCTGAGGTTGGTCTTGATGCGATTGCGACGCGGGCGCCGCGTGTTCAGCCGAGTTAGTCGAGCATCTCCTCGGCGAGTTGGTGGAGTTCGTCCTGCACCGCGGCGGTCTCCTTGGCCACCAGCCAGATGATCACCTCGTCGGCGCCGGCAGCGAGGATGCGGTCGCGATCGGCGCGCGTGCGGCACTGGCCCTCGAGCGTGAAGGGCGCGACGTGCACGCTGGCGCGATCGCGGCCCGCGGCGGCGCAGGCCGCCTCGAGTTCACGACAGCCGGCGGCGAACTCGTCCAGCGAAGACATCACCGGGATCCAGCCCTGGCCCCAGGTCACCACGCGCTTGCACACGCGCGGTGAACCGGACGAGCCGAACATCACCGGCGGGCCGGCCGGGCACTCGGGCTTGGGGTAGGAGCGCAGCGGCGGGAACTTGTAGTAGCGGCCGTCGTGGGACGGCGCATCCTCGGCCCACAGCTTGCGCATCACTTCCACGCACTCGCGGGTCTGGGTCCAGCGATGGTCGAAGTCCACGCCCAAGATCTCCGACTCCTCGCGATTCCAGCCGGCGCCGATGCCGAACAGCACGCGCCCGTGGCTGTAGTGGTCGACCGAGGCGACCTGCTTGGCGAGCAGGAGCGGATTGTGTTCCGGAACGAGACAGATGCCGCTGCCGAGCAGGATGCGCTCGGTGGTGGCCGCGGCGCGCGACAGCGCCACCCAGGTGTCCGGCATCTGCCACAGGTAATCGGGCACGTTGCCCGGATCCCCGACATAGTCCGAGGCGAAGGCCAGCGGCATGATGGCGTGCTCGGGCACCCAGTAGGAATGGAAGCCAAGCGCCTCGGCGGTCTGCGCGACGATGGCCGGATCGGCCCGCCGGTCCGGCAGGATCTGGAATACGCCGATCTTCGGCTTCACGGGCGCTCTCCTGGTGAATGTCGAACCCGGCGACCATGGTGCGGTGCGTTGCGAAGGGTCTCGGGCAGGGGCCGGATAGTACTCCATCGCCCCACGCTGGAGGTATTGCCCTGCCGGGTGTGGGGCTCGTCGCCGACGCTTGCGCGCGTCGCGTCGATCGCCGTTAATTGGCCGCCTCCGTTGCCACCGCGCGACGGCGTCGCAGCAGCCACGGACTCGCCATGCCAAGCATCTCGCTGACCACGCTACCGGGCCTTCCCCTGGTGAAGAAAGGTGACTCGCTCACCGCGCTGATCCTGCGCGCGGCCGAAGTCCACGGACTGCGCTTCGGTGCCGGCGACGTGGTGGTGGTCGCGCAGAAGATCGTGTCCAAGGCCGAGGGCCGCCTGGTACCGCTTTCGAGCGTCACGCCGGGCGCGGAAGCGCGCGCGCTCGCCGCCGAGACCGACAAGGATCCGCGCCTCGCCCAACTCATCCTGGATGAGTGCGCCACGGTGCTGCGCAAGAAGCCGGGTGTGATCATCGTGCGCCATCGGCTCGGCCATGTCGGCGCGAACGCCGGCATCGATCAGTCCAACGTCGAGCACGAGGGCGGCGAGCATGCGCTCCTGCTGCCGCGCGATCCCGACGCCTCGGCCGCGCGCCTGCAGGCCGAACTGAGCGCGGCGGCGGGCTGCCATCTCGCCGTCATCATCTGCGACAGCATGAACCGGCCGTGGCGCCTCGGCACCGTGGGCGGCGCCATCGGCTGCGCCGGGCTCGAGGTGCTGGATGACCGTCGCGGGCAGCACGACATGTTCGGTCGTGAGCTCAAGGTCACCATGATCAACCGCGCCGACTCCATCGCCGCCATGGCCACGCTCCTGATGGGGGAATCCATCGAGCGCACGCCGGTGGCGGTGGTGCAGGGCTTCGCGGTGGACGCGCGCCACGGGCGCGCGGCCGACATCATCCGACCGGCGGCGGACGATCTCTTCAACTGAGATGGCGCGCTACCTCGCCATCACCGGCGGCGTCGGCGGCGCCAAGCTCGCCCTCGGCCTGACCCATCTGCTCGGTCCCGACGAGCTTTCGTTCGTGGTCAACACCGGCGACGACTTCGAACACCTCGGACTGCACGTCTGTCCCGATCTCGACACGCTCATGTACACCCTGGGTGGCGTCTCCAATACGGATACCGGCTGGGGACGCGCAGGCGAGACCTGGCAGTGTCTGGACACGCTGGCGGCGCTCGGCGGCGAGAGCTGGTTTCGGCTCGGCGATCGCGACCTGGCCGTGCACCTGCAGCGCAGCGCGCGACTGCGCGCGGGCGCGACGCTCAGCACGGTGAGCGCGGAACTGTTCGCCGCCCATGGGATCGCGCACCGCGCACTACCGATGAGCGACCAGCCGGTGCGTACCCTGGTGCACTGCGACATCGGCACGCTGGCGTTCCAGCACTACTTCGTGCGCGAACGCTGCGCGCCCCGCGTGAGCGGCTTCAGCTTCGCCGGCGCGGAGCGCGCGAGCCCGGCGCCGGGCGTGCTGGAGGCGCTGGGCGCCCCGGATCTCGCCGGCGTGATCATCTGTCCGTCGAATCCTTTTCTCAGCATCGACCCGATACTCGCAGTCGGCGGCGTGCGCGCGGCGCTCGCGGCCTGCGCGGCGCCGGTCATCGCGGTGTCACCGATAGTCGCTGGCGCGGCGCTCAAGGGACCCACCGCGAAGATCATGGCGGAGCTCTCACTGCCGCAGTCGGCGAGCGCGGTCGCGGCGCATTACGCGGGCCTGATCGACGGCTTCATTCTCGATGAAACCGACCGCGCGCTGCTGCCGGAATTGGCGAGCGACACGCTGCGTGTGACCTGCGCGCAGAGCGTCATGTCGACGCTGGACGATAGGGTCAATCTGGCGCACACTGCGCTCGAATTCCTGCGGGCGTTCCAATAGATCATGTGGGTCGTCGTTCCCGTCAAACGGTTCTCCAACGCCAAGACGCGTCTCGCACCCTTGCTGTCGGCCGCCGAGCGCGAATCACTGGCGCAGGCGATGCTGAACGACGTGCTGCGCGCGGTGCGCGCGAGCCGCTTGGCCTCCGGCGTGCTCGTGGTGTCGCGCGAAGTGCGCGCGCGCTACAGCGTGGAGCGCAGCGGCGGCCTGTTCCTGGAAGAGAGCGGCAGCGGCCTGTCCGCGGCCATCGCCCAGGGCGGGCAGTGGCTCGCGACCCATGGCCAGCGCGGCATGCTGATGATCCCGGGCGACGTGCCGCTGGTGAGCGCCCACGAGATCGACGAGGTGCTGGCCGCGCATCGCGCCGCGCCGGCGGTGACCCTGGTGCCGGATCGCGAACACGACGGCACCAACGCGCTCGCGGTGAGTCCGGTGGACGCCATCGACTTCGCCTTCGGCCAGGACAGCTATTCCCGGCACCGTGAGGCGGCGCTCGCCGCCGGCATCGTGCCCGACACGCGTTTCCTGCCGGGGCTCGCGCTGGATCTCGACCATCCCCTCGACCTGCAGACCTTGCTGACGCACGACAGCGAGACCGAGACGCTGGCCTACCTGTGTGACAGCGGCATCGCGCGGCGCGTGCTGCCGCACCACGTCAGCGCCCGCGATACCAGCGACATCGCCGCCGCCTCGCGACTGCTCTGAGCCATGACCGATTACAAGCACTTGCTGGCCGCCGCGGAGGCGGGCCGCTCGCCGAGCGATGAAGACGCGCTGACGCTCGCGACATGCGACGACCTGCCCGCGCTGATGGCGAGTGCCGCGCGCCTGCGCGACGCGGGCTTCGGCAACGGCGTGACCTATTCGCGCAAGATCTTCATCCCGCTCACCCAGCTGTGCCGCGATGTGTGCCATTACTGCACATTCGCGCAGGCACCCAAGCGGGTCACCGAGCCCTACATGAGCCTCGAGGCCGTGGTCGAACTTGCGCGCCAGGGCCAGCGGCTGGGCTGCAAGGAAGCCCTCTTCACGCTCGGCGAAAGGCCCGAGCTGCGCTACAAGACGGCGCGCGACGCGCTGGCGCGCATGGGCTTCGACTCGACCCTGCATTACCTGCGCGCCGCGGCCGAGGCGGTGTTCGTCGAGACCGGGCTCTTGCCGCACATGAACCCCGGTACCCTCACACTCGAGGAATGCCGGATGCTGCGCGAGGTCTCGCCCAGCATGGGCATCATGCTCGAGACCGCTGCCGAGCGCCTGAGCGAGAAGGGCATGCCGCACCACGGCTCGCCGGACAAGACGCCGGCGGCGCGTCTGGCGACCCTGCGCAACGCCGGTGTCGCGCGCATTCCCTTCACCAGCGGCATCCTGATCGGCATCGGCGAGACGCGCCGTGAACGTATCGAAGCGCTGCTCGCGCTGCGCGCAGTGCATCGCGAGCACGGCCACCTGCAGGAAGTCATCGTGCAGAACTTCCGCGCCAAGCCCGGCACGGTGATGCACTCGGCGCCCGAACCGGGCCTGGAAGAGATGCTGTGGACGCTCGCCGTCGCGCGCCTGGTGTTTGGCGCCGACATGAGCCTGCAGGCGCCGCCGAACCTGAGTCCCGGCGCACTGCCGGATCTGATCGCGGCCGGCATCAACGACTGGGGCGGCGTCTCGCCCCTGACACCGGATCACGTGAATCCCGAGGCGCCCTGGCCGCACCTCGACAAGCTCGCCGCCGATACGGCCGCGGCGGGCAAGTTCCTGCACGAGCGCCTGACCATCTACCCGCAGTACGTGCGCGGGCCCGAGTCCTGGGTGGACGCGCGCTTCGAGACCGCGCTGCTCAAGCTCGTGGACGCCGACGGCTATCCGCGCACCGACGACTGGTCGCCGGGCGAAGAGGTCGCGCCGCCGGCCGAAGTGGTGGCCGCGGTGACGCGCGCGCCGGTCAACGTGTCGGCGGATCTCGCGGCCATCCTGGTGCGAGCCGAGGCGGGCGAGACCCTGGGCGAGGCGGACATCGTGCGGCTGTTCCGCGCGCGCGGGGACGACTTCGGCGCGGTCTGCCAGGCGGCCGACCGGCTGCGCCGGGCGGCGAACGGCGACACGGTCAGCTTCGTCGTCAACCGCAACATCAATTACACCAACGTCTGCTATTTCAAGTGCCAGTTCTGCGCGTTCTCCAAGGGCAAGCTGTCGGAGAACCTGCGCGGCGCTCCCTATGATCTGGACCATGCCGAAATCCAGCGGCGGGTGGTCGAGGCCTGGGAGCGGGGCGCCACGGAAGTCTGCATGCAGGGCGGCATTCACCCGCAGTACACCGGTGAGACCTATCTCGGCATCCTGCACGCGGTGAAGGAAGCGGTGCCGGAGATGCACATCCACGCCTTCTCGCCGCTCGAGGTGTGGCAGGGCGCGGCGACGCTCAAGCTGCCGCTCACCGACTACCTCAGGGGCCTGAAGGACGCCGGCCTCGGCACCCTGCCGGGCACCGCGGGCGAGGTCCTGGACGACGAAGTGCGGGCCATCCTGTGCCCGGACAAGATCAACACCGCCCAATGGCTGGAAGTGATGCGCGCGGCCCACGAGGTGGGTTTCCGCACCACCTCGACCATCATGTACGGCCACGTCGACCGTCTCGAGCACTGGGCCCGGCACCTGCAGAGGGTGCGCGCGCTGCAGGCCGAGACCGGCGGTTTCACCGAGTTCGTGCCATTGCCCTTCGTGCACATGGAGGCGCCCCTCTACCTGAAGGGCCGGGCGCGCAAGGGCCCGACCTTCCGCGAGGCGGTGCTGATGCACGCTGTGGCGCGCCTGGTGCTGCACCCGCACATCGGCAACATCCAGGCCTCCTGGGTGAAGATGGGCCACGAGGGCGTGAAGGCCTGCCTGAACGCCGGCGCCAACGACCTCGGCGGCACGCTCATGAACGAGAGCATCACCCGCGCCGCCGGCGCCAGCCACGGCCAGGAGACCTCGCCCGAGCAGATGGAGGCGATGATCGCCGCCTGTGGCCGATTACCGCGACAGCGCACCACCGCCTATGGTGAAGTCAGCGCCGAGCGCATGGCGGCAGGACGCAACGCCGCCGAACTGGCCGACATCGTGAACACACCGGCGCCTCGCTACGAGCGCCAGGAACGTCGCACGCTGCTGCGCTCCCGGGCTGAAGCCGGCTGAGTCGTCACCGCGGGTGCCCTGGGGGGCACCCTGCCTCTGGAGTCGCATGATATTGATCGTGTACTTCATTGATAAAACGATTTAAATTACTGCCAGTAGCTCGGGGTATGGGCTCTTGGGGGACGAGTGCTGAAAGCCTTCCTGTCGGCGTTTGCCATTGCCACCTGCTGGGCCGGAGCCGCGCATGCGGAAGAGGCGCCGCCCATGCACATTTCGGTCAAGGAATTCCGCATCGAGGGCGACAATCCCCTCGGCACCGGGGCTTACGAGGCGGTACAGCCCTTTCTCGGCGAGTACGACGATGTCGAGGCGATCAGCGCGGCGCTGGATGCGTTGAACTCCGCGCTTGCCAAGGGCGGTTACCGCTTCCATCGCGCCACCCTGCCGCCCGAGCAGTTCGCCGACACCGGCACGCTGGTCATCAAGATCCTGCCGCTCCCGATCAGCAAGGTCGACGTCAAGGGCGCGCGCTACACGAGCCCACAAGCTGTCGAGCGCAGCCTGAGTGCGCTCAAGAGCGGCGCGACGCCGAATACCCAGGAAGTCTCACGCGACCTGGCGGTCGCCAATGAGCATCCCTCCAAACACCTGAAGGTCAACTTCCGCGAGAGCGAGGAGACGCCGGACAGTCTCGACGCGGTGGTGACCGTCGAAGAGCAGAAGCCCTGGTCGGTGTTCGCGCAGATCAACAACATCGGCAGCGAGGCCAGCACCAATTCCCCGCCCGGCCTCGGCAACATCGACTCGGGTGACAACGCCGGCACCGGCCGCACCCGTCTGACCACCGGCGGCCAGTACAACAACCTGACCCGGCACGACGACATCCTCCTGGGCGCGGTCACCACCTCGCCCGACAACGCCGATGACGTGCTGCAGTACATGGCGTCCTACCAGTTGCCCATCTATCGCCTGGACGGCTGGCTGAACGCCTTCTACGTGAAGTCCACGGTCGACGTGCAGGGCGTGCAGAACGCTTTCGATATCGAGGGCGCCGGCGTCTTCTACGGCCTCAATTTCAAGCGTCAGCTGATGAACATCGGGCGCTACCGCCACAGCTTCACCATCGGCGTGCAGGATCGTTTCTTCGACACTGCCATCGCTACCTCCGCCACCGGACTGCGCATTCCGGCGCTGAGCACCAAGGTGCGCAGCCGGCCGTTCTCCTTCCGCTATGACGGCGGCTACGTGTGGGATACGACCAGCCTCGACTTCTACTGGGAAGTCGATCGCAACCTCGAGATGGGCGAGCACAACAATCGCATCGACTACGCCCTGGTGCGGGCACCCGCGAAGCCGGGCTGGACGGCGGCCAAGTTCGGCTCGCTGCTCACCCAGCGCCTGCCGCGCGGCTACATGGGCCTAGCGCGCATGACCGCGCAGTTCGCCGACGAGGCGCTCATTCCCGGCGAGCAGCTCGGTGTGGGCGGCTACCGCTCAGTGCGCGGCTTCGAGGAGCGCACGGTGGCGGGTGACAAGGGCGTCATCCTGAATTTCGAAGTGTGGACGCCGCCCGTCCAACGCCTGATGGGCACGCGTTTCCTGGGCTTCGTCGACGTCGGTCACAAGGCCCTGGTCGACCCGGTGATCGGACAGCGTCAGAACGACACCCTGTCCAGCATCGGCGTCGGCGCGCGCTGGCAGTGGCGCAATCAATTGGTGTTTTCGGTGGACTATGGATTGCCGCTCGCATCCGCGGACGGCGAGGCATCGGATCGGGGCAATTCGAAATGGCATCTAGACCTCTCGTACCGCTACTGAAGCGTCGCGTCTCCGGGTTCACCCGACTCCTGGCCGCGTTCGCCGCGGCCGGTCTGCTGACGGCGGGCGCCGAAGCCGCCGGCAAGGCCGGTGACGTCGCCATCGCCCACGGCGTGGTGACCGCCCACACCAGCGGCGGCCCGGTACACCTCCTGGGCTCGGGCTCGGCGGTGAACGAGGGCGACGTGGTGACCACCGGTACGCGCAGCGTGGCGATGCTGAAGATGGCCGACGGCACGCGCATCACCTTGCGCCCGCAGTCGGCCTTCCAGGTCGCCAAGTACCAGGTCGCGGAGAACGCCGAAGAGGGCCTCATGACCCTCTTCAAGGGCGGTCTGCGCGCGGTCACCGGTTTCATGAGCAAGCGCAATCCGAACGCCATGCGCCTGCGCACCGCGGTCGCCACCATCGGTATCCGCGGCACCGAGTTCGACGCGCGCCTGTGCGGCGCGGACTGCGCGGCCGAAGCGCGCCTGCGGCCGGTGCCGGCCGGACGCGCCGGGTTTCTGAAGGGCGACGTCATGGTGCAGACGGCCGGCGGTCACGCCCACCCGCTGGTCTCGGGCGGCCCGATACATAATGGCGACACCGTCATCACATCGCCGGATTCCTTCGCGGTGCTGGTGTTCCTCGACAAGAGCCGCGTGACGCTGCTGCCCAAGACCGAGTTCCGCGTCGAACGGGTCGAGATGGCGATCGCCGAGCCGGAGCGCGGTACCAGCATCTTCAACCTGCTGCGCGGCGGCCTGCGCGCGGTGTCCGGCCTGGTCGGTCATCGCGGCCGGGGCTACCAGATGCGCACCGCGGTGGCGACCATCGGTATCCGCGGCACCGCCTGGGACGCGGTCTGCGAAGGCGCCTGCGTCAACACCGATCCCAATGCCACCCAGGGTGACGGCCTCTACACCCAGGTCACCAGCGGCGCGATCACCCTCGACGACACCTTCGTGGTGGAGGAGGGCCAAACCATGTTCCTCGGCAACGCCGGTAATACACCGCAGCCGGTGCCGTCCCTGCCCATTACCATCACCGAACCGACGCCGGACAGCGTCGAGGTGCCGGAAACGCCACCGGCGCCCAGCTCGACCGATCCGCAGGACGGACTGTACGTGAGCTGCTACTCGGGCATCTGCGCGGTGCAGACCGAGGACAACACCATCGAACTCGGTGAAGGCCAGGCGAGCCATGTCGGGAACCAGGGCGGCCCGGCGACGCAACTCACGGAAGTCCCGCCCTTCCAGGCCGAGGACCCGGTGTTCCAGGCCGTCGAGGCCGGTGGCAACGTCAACAAGCTGAACGAGTCCCTGAACGCTGGAGGTCTCGAATGCACGGTTCGCTGAAAATCACCCGCCGCCGTGGCGGCCAGGTGCTGTCATTCGTCACTGGTCTGATCGCGAGCGTCGGCGCCAGTGCCAACCCGGTCGGGCCGACGGTTGTGAACGGCAGTGTCGCATTCGCCAACCCGAATCCGCGCACCCTCGAGATCACCAATTCGCCCTCGGCGATCATCAACTGGCAGTCCTTCGACATCGGCGCGCGCGAGACCACGCGCTTCATCCAGCAGAATGCCGCCAGCACCGTCCTGAACCGCGTCACCACCGGCAACAGCTCCGAGATCCTCGGCAACCTGGTGTCCAATGGCCGCGTGTTCCTGATCAACCCCGCCGGCATCCTCATCGGGCGCGAAGGCTCGGTCGACACCGCGGGCGTGCTGCTCTCGACCCTGCAGATCGATGACCAGGACTTCCTGCAGGGCAAGCTCGCGTTCAACGCCGAGCCCGGCAGCGCCGGCATCGTCAACCAGGGCTACATCAAGACCGCGCCGGGCGGTGAAGTGGTGCTCATCGCGCCGCGTATCGAGAACGGCGCGAACGGGGTCATCGAGAGCCCGAATGGCGACCTGGTGCTCGCCGCTGGGTCGTCGATCACCATCGCGAGCCTGGACGACCCTGACATCACCTTCGACGTGCGCGCGCCCGACAACGAGGTGATCAACTTGGGCCAACTCTTGGCCAAGGGCGGCACCGCCAGCATCCTGGCGGGCACCATCCGCCATTCGGGCGAGATCAACGCGGATTCACTTGGTCGCGACGCCAACGGCCGCATCGTGCTCAAGGCCTCGAAGCGGGTGGAACTCGCGGCGGGCAGCAGCGTGCATGCCAACGGCAATCGCGACACCGACGGCGGCAGCATCGAGGTCGATGCGCGCAACGCCCAGGGCGATGCCCAGGTCGACGCGCTGGGCCAGGTGCGCGCCAATGGCGCGAGCGGCGGTCGCGTGACCCTGCGCGGCGACAGCGTGCTGGTCGATGGCGACATCGCCGCGGCCGGCGCCACCACCGGTGGCGCAATCGTGGTCAAGTCCAACGACGCCACCATCGCGACTGTCAATGCGGACCTGAATGCCAGCGGTGGCGAAGGCGCCGGCGGGCGCGTGCTGGTCGACGGCGGCGACAGCGTGTTTTCTTCGGCCACCATGCGCGCCAACGGGCAGCGCGGCGGCACGGTGCGCGTGCTGGGCGACGACGTCGCCCTGGCCGCGGCGAACATCTCGGTGGCCGGCGAGAACGGCGGCGGCAAGGTGCGCATCGGTGGTGGCTTCCAGGGTGGCGAAGGTCTGCCCGGGTCGAACAAGACCACCATCAACGACACGACGCGCATCAATGCCGATGCGACGGTCAAGGGCAACGGCGGCGACGTCGTCGTCTGGTCGGACGGCAAGACCGCCTTCTCCGGCACGATCCGCGCGCGCGGCGGCGCCGAGGGCGGCGACGGCGGTCAAGTGGAAGTCTCCGGCAAGAAGGGCCTGGGTTACGACGGCACGGTGCTGCTCAGCGCTGCCAAGGGTGAAGACGGCACCCTGCTGATGGACCCGAAGAACATCCGCTTCACCTCGGCCACGTTGAAGGGCTTGCCGGTCAGGCTGCTGGATCCTCACCCGGGGTCCGGCAACCGCTTCGCAGAGCGCTTGCAGTTCTTCCGGGCGGATGGCTCGCGCACCAATCAGGGCAGCGAATCATCCACCATCGTGGTGTACGACGAACTCGACGACTTCGGCGGCGCCGACGCCGGCGCGGTTTACGTATTCCGGAGCTCGGACGGCGCGCTGGTCAGTCAGTTGCACGGCGTCGCCGCGGGCGACCTCGTGGGCGAGAGCACGCTCGATACCAATGACATTCCCGGGGTCGCGATTCTCGATTCCGACGCCTGGGGCGGTGGCCGTGGCGCGTTGACTGTGTTCAATCCCGTCACCGGTCTGAGCGGCGCCGTGACAGCGGCCAACAGCCTGGTCGGTGCGAGTGTCGGTGATGACGTGGGCGACGCGTCGATCGACGACCTTGGCAGCGGCCTGTTCGTGGTCCGCAATCCTGACTTCAACGGTGGCGCGGGTTCGGTGACCTTCGCCACGACCACTACGCTGCGTGGCGTCGTGTCTTCCAGCAACAGCCTGGTGGGCGCGAGCGCCGGTGAGTTCGTCGGCAACTCGACGCTGCGCAACCTGGGCGGCGGCAATTACGCGGTCGTCAGTCCCAATTTCAACAGCAACGCCGGCGCCATCACTTTCACCAACGGCCGCGACGCGCGCGCCACGGGCGTGATCGGCAGCAGCAACAGCCTGGTCGGCGCCAACCCGGGCGACGGCCTCGGCAGTTCCGTGGTCAACATGGGCGGCGGGCGCTTCTATTCCCGCAGCGACAATGGCGGCCTGGGTTCGGTGACTTTCTTCGGCGCTGGCACGAGCTTCACCGGCACGGTCGATCAGACCAACAGCCTGGTCGGTTCGATCTCCGGCGACGACGTCGGCGACAGCATCAACCAACTCGGCTCGAGCGGCATCTGGGCGGTGCAGAGCCGTAACTGGCAGGGCGGCGTCGGCGCAGTGACCTGGGTCAACGCGGCGACCGGCATCACCGGCACGGTGGACTCGACCAACAGCCTGCTCGGCACCGCGGTCGGCGATCTCGACGTCAGCTTCTTCAGCAGTTTCCGCAATACCACAGGCAACAAGTTCCTGCTGTTCAGCGACAACGGCGGCAAGGGCTCGGTCACGTTCGTCGACCCGGCCAATTTTGGTGCCATGCCGCGCGGCGTGATCGACTCGACCAACAGCTTGGTCGGCGCGGCCGTGGGCGACAAGATCGGTTTCGATGCCAACAACGCGCCGAACAACTTCCAGTTCGTGCCCGGCCACTACGCGATCCTGAGCCCGCAGTTCAATGGCGGCGCGGGTGCCATCACCTTTGGCGACTTCACCACCGGTGTGAGTGGTGTGGTGAGTGCGAGCAATAGTCTCGTCGGCGCGGGTGCCGGGGCCGGCGTGGGTGCCACTGGCATCACCAACGCGGGCTTCGGCCTCGGCTTCGTCCGCAGCAGCAACAACACCGCGGGCGCGGTTACCTTCATCAACTTCTCGGCCGTACCGGTCGGCGTGGTCGACGCGAGCAACAGCCTGGTGGGCAACGCGCCCGGCGACCAGGTCGGCAACGGCGGCATCAACTTCGTCGGCGGCAGCGTCTACGCAGTGAGCAGCCCGAACTGGGCGACGCTTGGCGGCCTGACCAATGCGGGCGCGGTGACCCTGGTGGACATGTCCACCGGCCACCTGATGGGCACGTCCAGCGCCGCGGTGGGCGCGGTGGACGCCAGCAACAGCCTGGTGGGGACGGCGGCGGGTGACCAGGTCGGTAGTGACGGCGTCGACTACATGTACACCGGCGCGAGCGCCGACTTCTACGGCGTGCGCAGCTCGCACTGGAGCGACGGCGGCGCCCTGACCGATGCGGGCGCGATCACCTGGTTCACGCTCAACAACCCGCTGAACGGCGCGGTGAGCGCGAGCAACAGCCTGGTGGGCAGCAGCAGCGGCGACGTCATCGGCGAGGGCAATGTATCCACCGGCGGCATCGGCTTCAGCAGCACCGGCGTGTACCAGCCCTTCAACCTGTTCCAGAACGGCGGTCAGGCGCTGTTCTTCAGTGAGACGGTCAACAGCAACGGCGGCGCGGTGATCCTGTTGGACGGCACCACGCCGACCACCGGACCGATAGGCATCGCCAGCGCGCTGTTCGGCGGCACCGCCAACGATCAGATCGGCAGCGGCGGTATCTTCGTCACCCAGACTCACTTGGTGGTGATGAGCCCCAATTTCGACGACTTCAGCAACGCCGACGCCGGCGCCGTCACCATCGCCAGTCTCGGCGGCGGCCTGGCCGGCTTCGTGTCCAGCAGCAACAGCCTCGTGGGTGACACCACCGGTGACAGGATCGGTAGCGGTGGCATCAGCCGGCCGAACACCGAGAACCAATTCATCGTCTTCAGCCCGGACTGGCACGGGACTACCGGCGCCATCACCTACATCGATCTCGATGTCGGCCACCTGGCCAACGACACAGACTTCGTCGGCGCGGTCGGCACGAGCAACAGCCTGGTCGGCAGCGCGCCGGGCGACTTTGTCGGCGACAACGGTCTCGAACTCAACATGACCGGCGACAAGGTGCTGATCAGCAGCCCGGACTGGAACGGCACCCGCGGTGCGGTGACCTATCTCGATCTCAACACCGGGTTGTTCGGCGGCACCGGCGGCACGCTGGCCGGTGTCATCGACGAGACCAACAGCCTGGTCGGACGTACCGCGGGCGACGCGGTCGGCAGCGCCGGCAGCGACATGTGGTTCGGCAACAGCGACACCTTCTACGTGGTGTTCAGCCCGCTGGCGGACAACACCACGGCCTCGGTCGTGGACGCGGGCGCGGTCACCATCGCTGACATCAATTCAGGCGTGAAGGGCTTCGTCGACGACAACACCGTGAGCCTGGTGGGCACCAATGCCAACGATCGTATCGGCCTCGGTGGCGACTACCAGTTCCTGACCGGCGACCAACTGCTGCTCGAAAACACCCAGTGGAATAGCAATCGTGGCGCACTGACCTTCATCGACCTCGCCAACCAGTCGAATTTCGTCGGTGACGTCAATGCGAGCAACAGCCTGGTCGGCAGCACCGCAGGCGACAACGTAGGCTCCTCCGGCATCACGTTCCTGGACAATAATCTCTACGCAGTGCGCAGCCCGAACTGGAACAACGGTGGTTCGATTGCCGACGCCGGCGCGATCACCTGGGGTAACCGCAGCACCGGCGTGGTCGGCGTGCTCGACAGCAGCAACAGCCTGTTCGGCTCGCACGTGGGCGACTTCGTCGGGTCCTCGCCTCCGGTCGACCGCACGGGCTCGATCTACACCATCACCACCACAAACTGGGACGGTGGAAAGAGCGCGCTGACCATCTTCGACATCAACCAGGGGCTGCCGACGGGCGAGGTCGACACGACCAACAGCCTGCTCGGCTCCACGATCGGCGACAACATCGGCAGCGGCGGCCTCTCCTTTTTCAACGTCAATGGCCAGATGTCGGTCGTGGTTCGTAGCCCAAGCTGGGACAACGGTGCGGCCGCCAATGCTGGCGCCATCACGGTTTCCACGCCGGGCACCGTGCCTGTCGGCTTGGTGGGCGCGGGCAACAGCCTTGTCGGTTCGACCAGCAACGACGTCATCGGCAACGGCGGCATATTCACCGTCGGCAGCGGCACGGCCACGCGCCTAGTCGTGATGAGCCAGAACTGGGACAACGGCGCCGCGGTCGACGCTGGTGCAATCACGACCTTCCGTCTCACCAACCCGACACGGGGCGCCGTCAGCAGCGCCAACAGCCTGGTCGGCTCTACCAGCGGCGACCGAGTCGGCTTCACCTTCCGCAATCTGTCCAGCGGACTGATGGCCTTCAACGCTCCCAACTGGAACGCCAATCGCGGCGCCATCACGTTCTGGAACCAGACCAGCAATCTGACCGGCACGGTAGGCGCGGGCAACAGCCTGCTTGGCGCATTCGCCGGCGACGCGCTGAACGTCAACAACTTCTCGACCTTCAGCGAATTCGGCAACGGCAACCAGATCCTGTTCAGCAACTTCGGCGGAGCGGGCTCGTGGACCTTCATCAAGGGCACGACGCCGCCGACCGGCGTGATCTCCGCAGCCAACAGCCTGGTCGGCAGCCGCGCCGGGGACCTCATCGGCAGCCAGCTGCGCTTCGTGAGCGGCACGCAGTACGGCATCTTCAGCCCGGGTTGGGACAATGGCCCCGCGGTGGATGCCGGCGCCATCACCATGTTCAATTCGGCGACCGGCAACATCGCTGGCACCACCGACAGCCTGGTTGGCAACATCAGCCAGGCGAACAGCCTGGTCGGGCAATTCGCGAACGACCGGGTGGGCGACACCTCCCGCGGCAATCCCTTCTCGATGTTCACTGTGGGCGAAACAATCTACGGCGGCATCTTCACTCAGAACTGGAACAGCAACCGCGGCGCGATCACCTGGTTCACCCCCGGCCAGGCGCTGACCGGCACGATCTCGAAGACCAACAGCCTGGTCGGCACCTTCGCGGATGACCAGGTTGGCGGAGAGGGCGCCGGCTTCTTCGGCAGTCTGCGCAGGTTCAACCAAGGCACCACGGCGGAGTTCTGGGCGCTCTTCACCCCGACCTGGAACTCGGGTCGAGGGGCGGTCACCTGGCTCAAGCCGGGCGAGCGACTGGTGGGCGAGATCACCGCGAACAACAGCCTGGTGGGCGCGAACCCGGATGACTTCGTCGGCGGCGATTTCAGCGACGGCTTCTCGCCGGGCCTGTTCCAGCTGACCACCGGCAACTTCATGCTGTGGTCGCGGGAATTCGGCAACGAGGCCGGCGCGGTGACCTTCATCGACATGACGCTGCCGCTGCCCACCGGCGTGGTGGCGGCCGGCAACAGCTTCGTCGGCAACGCGGGTGACCGACTCGGCTCGGGCGGCATCGAGATCCTGAGCGGCGACCGCATCCTGCTGCAGAGCCCGAACGCGACCGTGGACGGCTTCGCCGAGGCCGGCCGCCTCGACATCTTTGATGGCTCCCTCGAACAGAGCTTCGACGGCTTCGACACGGGCGCGATCCTGACCGACGAACTCGCCATTTCGATTCCCTCGGTGGTGAAGTTCCTGAACGCGGGCGGCAAGCTCGCGCTGCAGGCCAGCAACGACGTGTTCATACCCGAGGGCACGGGCTTCGGCGACGTGAAGGGGGGCTCGCTCACCCTGCAGGCCGGTCGCAACATCGAGATCAAGGGCATCATCAAAACCGACGGCTTCCTGCGCCTGCACGCGAACGCGGCGGTCGGCGACCCGGCGCTGCGTGAAGAGGGCGAGGGCTTCGTCAACCTGCTGGCCGGCGATGGTCTGCCGGCCTACGTGGTGGCGCGGGAGCTCGAGGTCGAGGCCGAGAACGTGGTCGTGCAGGGCGGCACTGGCAACGGCGCCTTCGCTGGCCTCATCGGCATCGAGCGCCTGGACATCTTCGCCCACGGCAGCGGCGCGGTGCACCTGAAAGCTGGCACCGGCACACCGCTCGACCCGACCCTGTCACTCGACCTGATCAGCCGCCTATTGTCGGGCGGCGCGAACGTGGTATCGGGTGACAACAGCGACGCGGTATTCGCGCCGATCGCGGTGATCGCGAGCCTGGAGTCGGTCAATATCGTCGCCCAGGAGTCCATCGAACTGGTGGGCGGCGGCAGCACCGGCGCCTTCGCCTCCATCGCGTCCTTCGGCGAACTCAAGCTCGATACGCCGAGCCTCGTCATGCGGGTAGGCTCGGCGGACAACACCGACGCGGTGATCCTCGGTCTCGGTGGCGTGGCCGACGTGCTGGTCGGCGCCTGCGAAGGCTGCACAGACCTGCTGGCCGACCCGATCTTCGACGTCACGTCCCAGACCGGTATCTTCCGCAGTGGCCTGTTCGCCAACCCGACCACGGACCAGATCCTGGCCATGCTCGGAGGCAACGATCAGAAGGACGCCAATGCCTCGGAGGACGAGGATGATGACGAGGAAGGCGAGGCCGCGGTCGACTGCGACTGATTGAGACGACGGCCGTGTTGCGCGGGCCTGCTTTCAGGACCGCGTCGCGGCCCCGGTCAGTCCCCCTGCCGCGCGAGCTGCGCGGCGAGGGGACGGGTCAGTAACCCCATCAGCGCCGCGCTGACCGCACCGACCACCGTCAGCGCGGTGAAGATCTGCGCCAATCCCAGCGTGTCATAGAAGCCGGCGACCCGCCCGCCCAGGTAGGAGCCGATGGCACTCGCCAGGAACCACACGCCCATGGTCAGGCTCGCGATGCGCGCCGGCGCGAGCCGCGTCATCGCGCTCAAGCCAACCGGACTCAGGCACATCTCGCCGAGCGTGTGGATGAAGTACATGCTGGCCAACCACAGCGGACTGACCCGCACGCCGGTCTGGGCGATGCCGCCCGCCACGATCATCACGCCGTAACCGAGCGCCATGCAGGCGAGCCCGAGCGCGAACTTGGCCGGGCTGGAAGGTTGGCGCGTGCCGAGCTTCACCCACAGCCAGGCGAACGCGGGCGCGAGCCCGCAGATGATGTAGATCGGGTTCAGCGACAGCAGCCAGGTCGAGGGAAAGTCGTAGCCGAAGATCGTGGTGTCGGTATTGCGCTCGGCGAACAGGTTCAAGGTCGAGCCGCCCTGCTCGTAGAGCGACCAGAACACCGTCGCGCCGACGAACAGCGCCAGGATCATGCGCAGCCGCTGGCGCTCGTCGGCGCTCCAGTGCGGCTGGGCGAAGATCCACCCGAAGAAGGCGACTGTCACCGCCGCCAGCAGCACGCCGAACACGTTGCCGAGCGAGGTCGCGGACGGACGCAGGCCGCCCACGCCAGCGGCCAGCGCGCCGAGCAGCAGCGTCAGTCCGAGCGCCAGGCCGCCACGCCGAAGCGCGCGCCGCGCGGCCTCGCGCTGCGCGGCGTCGGCTGTCACCTCACCCGTCGCGCGCAGGTGGCGGGTGCCCCGCAGAAAACTCAGCAGGCCGCAGGCCATGCCGACCGCCGCCGCGCCGAAGCCGAAGTGCCAGGCCGCGCTTGGGCTTAGCCCTTGCGCGGCCAGCAGCGCCCGAAAGCCCTCACCTTGCGCGAGCGCGCCACACACCAGCGGCGCGAGGAAGGCGCCGGTGTTGATGCCCATGTAGTAGATGGAAAAGCCCGCATCGCGCCGCGCGTCGTCCGGCGCGTAGAGCTGTCCGACGAGCATGCTGACGTTCGGTTTCAAGAGGCCCGTGCCGCACACCAGGCAGGCGAGCCCCAGGTAGAAGCTGGCGAGGCTTGGCACGGCGAGGCACACGTGCCCCGCCATGATGATC
The DNA here is from genome assembly GCA_019747795.1 of Gammaproteobacteria bacterium. Lineage (GTDB taxonomy): Bacteria > Pseudomonadota > Gammaproteobacteria > JADJYF01. The sequence continues at coordinate 41,527 of JAIEQK010000118.1, forward strand.
ACGCCGCCGTAGAGCGTCGCGCGCCGGCTGCCGAGCAGACGGTCGGCCAGCCAGCCACCCGGCAGGCAGGCCAGGTAGACCATGCCGGTGTACATACCGTAGACCGCGCCGGCGGTGGCGGTGTCGAAACCCAATCCGCCGTTCGCCGCGGGCGCGGTCATGAACAGGATGAGGATCGCGCGCATGCCGTAGAAGCTGAAGCGCTCCCACAGCTCGGTGAAGAACAAGGTGCCGAGGCCGCGGGGATGACCGAAGAAGCCGCGTTCGACGGCGGACGGCGAGGCGCTGGCGCTGGACATGCGGGTCTCCCTGCGGCTGTTGCAGGGCAGCATACGTCAAGCCGCGCTCAGTCGGGGACGCTTCTCGCGATGCGCATGCGCCGCTGCTCGACGATCGCCGTCGCACTCAGCACCAGCAGGCCGGCCAGGATCAGTCCGACGCCGGCCACGTCGTGGCCGGCGAGCGGCTCGCCGAGATGCAGCGAACTGGTACTGACCGCGACCACCGGGGCCATCAGGGTCATCATGCTGGCGAAGCCGGCCGGCAGCGCGCGCAGCAGCCACGCCCACAAGTACCAGCCGAGCGCGGTGGAGAGGAGCGTGGTGACGCCGAGCGCGAGCAGGAATCTATCGGTCAGCACCGGCACGGACTCCCCGGACCACCAGGCGAGCAGCAGGAGCGGCGGCGCGCCAAAGCTCATCTGCCAGGCGGTGAGCGCGAGAGGATCCATCGGCGCGCGCTGCTGCATACGCTTGGTCATGATCGAGCTGAGTGCCCAGAAGAAGGCCGCGCAGAGGATGAGCAGCTGCGACAGGCTCGGGCCCTGACCCTGCCAGGGCCGCACCACCACCGCGAGCCCGGCGGCCGCGCACGCGATGGCGAGCCACTCGGGCCCTCGCACCTTCTCGCCCAGGGTCGGACGTGCCAGCAGCAAGGTCATGAAGGGCATGGTGTACATGAGAATCGAGGTGCGATTGGCCGCGCCGCTCACCAGGGCCCACTGCGAGCAGCCGACCGAGCAGGTGGTGTTGACCAGGCCCAGCACCGCGAGCTCGCGCAGCCGTCCGGGCCAGAAGCTGCGACCGGACAGGCGCAGCGCCGCGAGCAGGCAGAGCGCGCCGCCGCAGGTGCGCAACCCGGCGAAGGTGAACGGCCCCGCGTCCAGCATGGCGAGCTTCTGGAATACCCAGGAATAGCCCCACAGGAAGGACAGCAGGACGAGCAGCAGCAAGGGCAGGCGAGTGGCTGACATGCTGGCGTGGCGCAAGCGCGCGCCGCGGCGATGGGCCGCGCGACGCGCGACGTGTGTCAGTCGCCCTTGAACACCGGCACGTGGCCGGCCGCGTAGGCGTCGGCCGCGCTGCGCTGATCGGCTGTCGTGTGCGTCAGCAGGTTCTGATCGGCATCCATGTGCATCAGCGCGCGGTCGAGCGCGCCCATGACCTGGTTGGCGCTGCGCTTGATCATCTGCGCCGCGACGGGCGACTTGTTCACGTAGGTTTCGGCGAAGGCGAAGGCGCGCGCCATGAGTTCGTCGCGCGGCGCCACTTCCTCCAGCAGGCCCCAGGTGAGCAGGGTGGGGGCGTCGACGCGCTCACCACCGATCACCATGCGTTTGGCCCGCGCAGGACCGACCAGGTGGATGGTCAGCGGCAGGCTCTGCCACATGAGGTTCATGCCAAGGTCGATCTCCGGATAGTAGGCGTAGCAGTCATCGGCGCCGATGCGGAAGTCCGCCGCCGTCGCCAGGCAGGCGCCGCCGCCGATCGCGCCACCGTTCCAGGCCGCGATGGTGATCTGGTCGATGCCGAGCACCGCGTGCAGCGCGCGCTCGCCGAGGCGGAAGCGCCGGCGCCGCAGCAGCATGGGCTGGGCGAGCTCGGCGGGAAAGTCCTTGAGATCGGCGCCCGAACAGAAGTGCCGCCCGGCGCCGGTGAAGATCACCACGCGCGTCTCGATGTCCTCGCGGAACCCCAATGCGCAGTGTTCTATCTCCTCGAGCAACTCGTGGTTGACCGCGTTGCAGCGATGCGGGCGATTGAAGCGCACCACGGTGATGTGGCCGTGGCGCTCGAGTGCAAGGTGCCGATAGTCGACGCGCGGTGTGTCCATGGGCAGGACTCAGAACACCGTGGCGGCGATGTCGTCGAGTTCGGCCAGCACTTCGTCCTGGCTGTCGCCGTTCAGCCACAGCACGAGGCCGTTGGCGCCGGTCTTCGCGACCTCCACCAGATCCGCGGCCTTGCGGAAGAAGCCGGTCGGCGCGAACACCGTGACGTCGATGCTCGCCGGATCGCGGCCCGCGGCGCGGGCGAGCCGCGTGAGCTCGGCGCGCCCGTCGGCGATCTCCTTCAGATCCACCGAGAAGGGCAGCCAGCCATCCCCCCATTCGACGGTGCGCTTGAACACCAGCGGCGAGCCGATGGAACCGAGCAGCACCAGCGGGTTCGGGCGCCGAGCAGGACGCGGCAGGCAGATGACCGGCGGAAAGTCGTAGTACTTGCCGTGGTGTTCGACGTACTCGCCGCTCCACAGCTTCTTCATCACCGCGATCGCTTCCTTGGTCTGGCTCCAGCGATGTTCGAAGTCACCACCCATCACCCGGCACTCGGGTTCGTTCCAGCCCGCGCCGATGCCGAGCATCATGCGCCCGCCGGAGTAGTGATCGATGCTCGCCACTTCCTTGGCCGTGAGCAAGGGATTGCGCTCTGGGATCAATGACACGCCCGTGCCGAGTCCGATGCTGCGCGTGGTCGCCGAGGCGCGCGCCAGCGCGATCAGGGGATCGGGCATCTTGAACAAGTACTCGGGCGGTGACTCGCCAGGCTGCTTGCCTGGGTAGACGTCCGCCGAGCCCTGCGGAATCACCGTGTGCTCGGGCACCCAGTAGGAGGAGAATCCGAGATCCTCGGCGCGCTTCGCCACCACCGCCGGATCGGCGCAGTCGAGCCCCGCCATCACCTGGAACACGCCGACGTTCAACCCTTGTTTCGTCTGCCTGGCCATCATCGTTCTCCCCGTTGCCTGCCGCAGGGCCGGTAGTCTGCGCAGCGCCCGCGTCTCAAGGCAAGCGCGACCGCACGGCGAGCGCCGAACGCGCGTCCTTGACACCTTTGCGGGGCGGCGGTTAGCGTCCGCCGCAAGATCGCAATCCAAAAGGGAGAACAGGCGTGCAACTCGGCTACTTCATGATGCCTCTGCATCACATCGACAGTGATTACCACCAGACGCTGCAGGAGGACATGGAGGCGATCATCCTGGCCGATGAACTGGGCTACAGCGAGGCCTGGGTCGGCGAACACTATTCGTCCGCGGTCGAGCAGATCACCTCGCCCTTGATGTTCCACGCCAATCTCATCGCGCGCACCAAGCAGATCAAGCTCGCCACCGGCGTGATGTGCCTGCCGCAGTATCACCCGGCGGTGACCGCCGGCCAGGCGGCGATGTTCGATCACCTGAGCAACGGGCGCTTCATCATGGGTGTCGGTCCGGGTGGGCTCTTGTCGGACTTCGAACTGTTCGGCGTGCTCGACAAGGATCGCATGGCGATGATGCAGGAGGCGCTCGACATGATGCTTGCGCTGTGGACCACCGAGCCGCCCTACAAGCTCTCCGGGCAGTTCTGGAACATCGACATGAAGCAGTGGACGCACCATGACATCAAGCTCGGCTACGTGCCGAAGCCGCTGCAGCAGCCGCATCCGCCGGTGGCAATCTCGGCGATGAGCCCCAATTCGAGTTCGCTCGTGTTTGCCGGGCAGCGCGGCTACATCCCGGTGTCGGCAAACTTCGTCGCGCCCTGGTCGGTGGCCACCCATTGGCCGACCTACAGCAAGGCCGCGCTCGACGCGGGACGCACGCCGGATGCGGCCAACTGGCGCGTCGCGCGCAGCGTCTACGTCGCCGACACCGACGCCGAGGCCGAGGCCTTCGTGAAGCAGCCCGGTGGTCCCTACGACTATTACTACGAGTATCTCTTCCACATCTTCGATCGTTCCCATTACCGCATCGCGGTGGTGGTGAACAAGGGCGATGACCCCAAGCAGCTGACCCACCAGATGGTGCGCGACGCCTGCACCATCCACGGCAGCCCGGAGACCGTGGCACGCAAGATCCTCGCGCTGCGCGATCAGATCGGCGACTTCGGCACGCTGCTCTACGCGGCCCACGACTGGACCGACAAGGCGCTGATGCAGAAGTCCATGCGCCTCATGGCCGAGGACGTCATGCCGCGCATCAACCGCGCGCTGGCCAAGGCCGCTTGAGCCTCCCTGGGAGCGAACGTTCATGAGCGACAAGAAACTCCGCTTCGGGCTGTGGTACGACTTCCGCAACCCGCCCCAGTGGCAGCGCGACCTCACCACGCTCTACCACGACTGCTTCGATCAGATCGTGCGAGCGGAAGCGGCCGGCTTCGACGACATCTGGCTGTCGGAACACCACTTCCTCGACGACTGCTACTCGCCGTCGATGCTGCCCATCGGCTGCGCCATCGCCGCCCGTACCAAGCGCGTGCACATCGGCACCAGCGTGCTGTTGCTGCCGCTGCACGATCCGGTGCGCGTGGCGGAAGATGCGGCAACCCTGGACGTGATCTCCGGCGGTCGGCTCGAGCTCGGCCTCGGCGTCGGCTACAAGGTGGAGGAACTCAAGGCCTGGGGCGTCGATCCCAAGACCCGCGGTCCGCGCATGGACGAGGGTATCGAGATCATCCAGCGCCTGTTCGCCGGCGAGCGCTTCAGCTATCACGGCAAGTACCATCACTACGAGGACATCCAGCTGCGGCCGATGCCGGTGCAGAAGCCGCCCAAGCTGTGGGTCGCGGGCTTCAGCAACGTCGCGGTTAAGCGCGCGGCGCGGGTCGGCGCGGGCTATATCGCGGTCGGGCCGGTGGGACCCTTCACCAAGGTCTACCGCGACGAACTGCGCGCCTGCGGTCGCAATCCCGACGACTACGAGGTCGCCGCGGGTTACGCCTGGCTGATAGTCACGCGCGATCCTGAGAAGCGCTGGGCGGAGGCGGTGAAGCATCTCGCCTACCAGTACAACTGCTACGGCGAGTGGTTCGCGAACGCCGGCATGGGCTTCATCAAGCGCGTGGAACCCACGCGCGCGTCGGTGGAGACCAACGACTGCTACATCGTCACCCCCGAGAAGGCGGTGGAGATGATTCGCGACTACGTCGCGCAGACCGGCACCAACCGCTTCTACACCTGGGCGGTGCCGCCGGGCATGGATCCGCGCTGGAGTGACGAGCACATCGAACTGATGGGCCGCGAAGTCATTCCGGCCTTTCGCTGAGGGTCGGCGAGATGAGCTATCCGCTCGGCCTTCTGCAGTGGACCGAGGGCAGCACGGGCGCTGAACTGCGCGACGCCGTGCGACGCCTGGAGGCGCTCGGCTACCACGAACTGTGGCTGCCGGAGATCGCAGGTCGCGAGCCCTTCGCGACCTGTGGCTGGCTGCTGGCGCAGACCACGCGTCTCAAGGTCTCCACCGGCATCGCGAACGTCTACGCGCACGACGCGGACTCGGCCGCCCAGGCGGCCAATACCCTGGCCGAGTTCTCCGACGGGCGTTTCAGTCTCGGGCTCGGCGTCTCGCATCCGGTGCTGGTCGAACCGCGCGGCCACACCTGGGTGAAGCCGGTGCCGAAGATGCGCGCCTACCTCGAGCGCCTGCGCGTCGCGCCCATCGAGGCGCCGCGGGCGACCAGGCCCGCGCCGGTGATCGTCGCCGGCCACGGTCCGGGGCTGCTCAAGGTGGCCGCCGCGCAGGCGGACGGCGCGTTCCTGTTCCTGCAGCCGACGGCCGCGGTGCGCGAGGCGCGCGCCGCGCTCGGTCCAAACAAGGAACTGCACGTCGTGGTGCGCTGCGCGCTGGCGGCGGATCCGGTCGAGGCGCGCGCGCTGGCGCGTCGCGCCTGCGCCTTCTACGTCAGCTTGCCGCCCTACCACGAGGCCTGGGCACGTCACGGTTTCGACGCGAGCGACTGGCAACAGGGCGCGAGTGACCGCCTCATCGACGCGCTGTGCGCCTGGGGCGATGCCGCGACCATCCAGCGCCGTCTCGACGAATTCCACGCCGCGGGCGCAAGCCACGTGGTGCTCTACCCCTGCAATGCCGACGAGGCCTACAGCCCCGACAGCGCGCTGTCGCGTGGCTGGGACTGGCCCTTGCTCGAGGCCCTCGCGCCGCGGCGCTGACGCCGCTTTCCACCTGCACGCCGCGGCATATCGCCGCAGCGTGAATTTCGCACAGTTTCCACGTGCCGTGGGGCACAGCCACGTTCCCGGGCCAGGGCATAGCTTGGCCTGGCTGCCAGTCGCGCCCGCGATGACGGAGTGACGGCCAGGGAGAGCGCAGAGGGATCTGCCGGCAGGGACTGCGGTCATGACGTCGCGTGGGGTAGGGAGGGTCGCGCCGCGCCATGACTCCTGGTTGACCGAAAGCTTCCAGCGGGCGCGTACGGGCGCAGGGATCGGACTCGGCTTGCCAGGCACGAGCCCGGCACACACTCACAAGGCGCTCACACCATGGCCTCGGATCCGAACGAAACTGTGGCGAAGGGGATCGGCGGACCTGGCGTTGCGGGCGTCCATCGTCTCGTGCGGCGCCGCGCGCCGATCCCGGTCGCGCTCTGGCCCTTGAGCGGCAGCTACGTCGGCGTGGGCGAAGGCTACCGCCTGGAGCTGATGCTCGACATCGACTCGGCGAGTTCAATCGCGCAGGTCACCCTCGACTTCTACGGCCGCGACGGCGAACCCGGTTCGCACATCGGCGCGTGCACGCTGCGCGCCGCGACCATCGCCAACGAGCAGGCCCGCACTGTGATTCGCGGCCGAGGTCGCTTCACCTTTCCCGCCGCCGCACCCTTGATCGAGATAGCCATCGAACGCCGCAGCGTGTTGCGCAGCCGCGCGCCGGCTCGGGTCGAGTTCTATTCCGATCTGCTGTGCCCGGGCGCCCAGTACCTGTGCGAGTTCCGCGGCCATGCGACGTCGGCGCGCGGCTGGGAGGCGAGTCCCGTGTGCACCGTGCTGCCCTTTGCCCGACCGACCGAAGGGCGCCAGGACTGAGTCGCGCGATTTCAGAGGAGATCGATGCGGCGCGCGCCGTCGTGCAGGGCCAGGGCCTCGAAACTGGCGCGCGCGGTGCCGTGCTGAAAAGTCGCAACGCAGATCAGCCACACCGCGACGATGCGCGTTGGCGGTGAAGGCAGGCTGGCCGCCACCTCGGCCGCGACCGCGCAGTCCTCCTCCAGCCATTGTCCGCACATCGCGAGACCCGAGCGCAGCACGCGGTGGGTTTCACGCGCCGACCAGGCAGGCACCGGGCAAGGGAAGGTCACGCCGGGCGGCAGACTGCTGCTCCAGATCCAGCTGAGATCCCGTCCGTCGTCGAACTCGAGCGCCACCGACACATAGTCGTGGCTGCGCGTGCTGTTCTCGGCCACGCGGCTCGGATGCTCGTCCAGTCTCCAGCGCCAGGTGAGACGCGTGTCCGGGCTGATGGCGAGAGAGACGGGCTTGCGCAGGATGCCTTGGGCGTCCTCCGCGTGCAGACAGATCCGCGGCGCCGTGTCGGTGTCGCAGACACGGAAGATGTCGTTCGCGCCGGTCTCGAACAGGTAGGACCACCCCGGCGGTCTAGGCGTCGGCGCGCGCAGACGCGCGAGTTCGCTGCGCGCGGCGGGGCAGGGCATGAGCGCCTCCAGGGCCGCGAGGCCGCGCAGCGCATCCTCGCGCCACACGAGCGCCAGCGCCGCGAGTCCGCCCTCGAGCCTGGCGTAGGCGGACGCAGGCGTGTCCAGGTCACCCTGCGCGCTGCGCCACATGCCGAGGTAGATGCCGAGTTCCAGTTCGCCGTCGCTGTCGGCGACGAAGCTGCCGGCATCACCGACCAGGTTGACGATGTGCCCGCCGGGATGGATGCGCGCCCACAGGTGAAAGCCCGGCCCGCCGTGCAGATGGGGATGACGCGCGGACCAGTGGATGCGCCCGCTCGCGAGCAGCGTGTAGCGCTCTCCGCGCCGCAGCCGCAGTCCGGTGCCCTGCCACGGCGGTCGCTGCGCCGGCATTTCCAGGTAGCGCTGCGCGCGCACGGCATCGCAGGCGCCGCGCTCGAGCAACGCCGCGAGCGCGACCAGTGAGTCGTCGGTGGTCGCGAGTGCGGGTCGATTCGTGTCGGTCATCATCGTAGGATAGCAATGGCTCGCGCACCCGCGGGCGGCGCCGTGACTCACTCGAGAGGGGAGCGATGATGAAATTCCTGAGCATCGGCGAACTCGTTCGCCGCGATGGCCTGCGACTGGTGCTCGTGCAGGGCGCGCCGAGTCCCTGGGGCCAGGCGGTGAAGGCCATGATGGAGTACAAGGGGCTCGACTTCGTCTGCGGCCCGCAGATCCCCGGCGCCGACAACGCGGAACTCGTCGCCTGGGCTGGTGTGAACAGCGGACCGGTGGTGGCCTGGAACGATCATCGGCCGCTCAATCGCTGGAACGACATCCTGTTCCTGCTCGAGCGCCTGGCGCCCCATCGGCCGCTGCTGCCCGACGCGCCAGCCGAGCGCGTCGAAGCGCTGGGACTGGCCCATGAGATTTGCGGTGAACTCGGCCTCGGCTGGAATCGCCGCCTGTCGCTGTTCAAGCCCGCGATGCAATCCGGCCAGGCGCCGACGCCTGTCGCGTCCATGAGCCGCAAGTACGGCTACAACGAAGCCGACGTGGGCGCCGCGGTGCAACGCCAGGTGGCGATGCTCGCGCATCTCGACGCCACGCTGGCCGCGCAGCGCGCGCGGGGCAGCGAGTTCCTGGTGGGCACGCGGCTGTCGGCGGTCGATTTCTACTGGGCCGCGTTCTGCTGCATCTTTGCCACCTTGCCGGACGCCCAATGCCCGATGGCGGCCGGTACGCGTGCGATGTTCGAGAGCACGCTCGAGCCCGAGGTGAAGACGGCGTTGACGCCGGCGCTGCTCGCGCATCGCGACCGGATCATGGCCGCGCACTTCAAACTGCCGATGGAATTCTGAGTCCGCTGGAGTCACCACGATGGCTATCCGCTTGGGCTTCGGCCTGGTCAACTATCCCTTCCCCGATGGCAAGGCCTTCTTCCGCTGGGTCGAGATGCTGGAACGGCATCGCGTCGATTCGGTATGGCAGTCCGATCGCCTGATCTCGACCGACAACTACCTCGAGTCCCTGGCGGCGCTTGCCTCGCTGGCGGGCTGCACGGAGAGAATCAAGTTCGGCATGAACGCGATCGTCATGCCACTCCGCGACCCGCTGGTGCTGGCCAAGCAGTGCGCCACCATCGACTTCCTGTCCAATGGCCGCCTGCTGCCGATGTTCGGCGTCGGCTATCCCAAGGCCGCGGAGTGGGCGGCGACGGGTCGCAGCGCGGAGCATCGCGGCTCCATCGCGAACGAGATGTTCGAACTCATCGCGCGACTCTGGGCCGAGGAATCGGTGACCTTCGAAGGCAAGTACTTCCAGTACCGCAACGCGAGCATCGCGCCGCGGCCGGTGCAGCAGCCGCTGCCGTTGTGGATAGGCGGCACCAGCGATGCCGCGGTCAAGCGCACCGCGCGGCTCGGCACCGGTTGGATAGGTGGGATCGCGAGCGTCGAGGAGGTCCGCCTCACCATCGAAGGCATCAAGGCCGAAGCGCTGAAATGCGGTCGCCGCATCGACGACGATCACTATGGCACCTCGCTCGCCTTCCGCATCGGCAGCCCGGACGACGACGCCGTGCGCAACTCGCCCTTCGTCGCCCGCACCGGCATCGGCGAGAACATCGATCTGAATCCACTGTTCTGCATCGGCAGCACCGCCGACCTGCTGGCGCGGCTGCGCGAGTACGTGGCGGTCGGCGCCTCGAAGTTCGTACTGTTTCCGATAGCGTCTGGCGAGCGTGACATGCTCGCGCAGACGCAGGCCGTCATCGAGGAAGTGAAACCCCTGATAGAGGATCGCTGAGCGCCAGACGTCCTCGCGGCAGCGCCGCGAGGACCAGGTGCCTCAGCGGCGCGGCGGTCGCGCGTCGCGCGGTCGTGCCTCGTTGACCCGCGCGGTGCGGCCCTTCAGCATCGCGCCGTTCAATTCGGCGATGGCCGCGGCGCCTTCGGCCTGGTTGGGCATTTCGACGAAGCCAAAGCCCTTCGAGCGCCCGGTATCGCGATCCATGACGATCTTGGCGTTGGTCACCTCGCCGTGCTGCTCGAAGGCCTCGCGCAACTCCTCGGCGGTGAGATCGTAGGACAGGTTGCCGACGTAGATATCCATAACTTCATTGCCTCAAGAACCATGCCGTGGCATCAGTGGTCGCCAGCTGTCCACGGCATGAAGAGGACAGTCGACGATGGAGAAAGGGCAAGTGAAGACATCGGGCGCACCACGGCATCCCCGCTGGTGCGTACTGGCTGTTCATTGACGCGCGCAATCCGGCGGCGTGGCGGCATGCGCCGCGAGAGACGAAATCGATAATAGGGTGAGCAGTGCGATCAAGGCAGGTGTCGGCAGTCGGCGATAGGCTCTGGCAACGGCTCGCATCTCGATCCCACGCACGGCCTGCGTCGGGAGCCCGGACCAGCATCGGTCCCGAGCATTGCGCGAGCTCTGTTGGTTGCGTCCCCGGTCCTCGTTCAAGTCAACGCTTTGCGCGTATGGCCCGATCATAGTCGTGCCATTTCAGGACAGCAACGGGGAGGCGGGCCGTGATGGCCCGACAAAGTATTGAATAATCGTTCTATTTTTTCCGCCCTATTGGTCGGACTTACACCCGACATTCCCCGTAGGGCGGGTTTCAACCCGCCATGTACCGCGCTCGTCCCAACGCCGCGCATGGCCGATTGAAATCGGCCCTACAGGCGAGAGCCCTGTATCGAGGGATTGAACCCGCCCTTCAATCCTAAGGCCTCGACAAAGGTCTCCGTCCTCAAATCCTGTCCGTGTCCGCCGGCTCCGCCACCACCCGGTTCTCGATGTGGCCGAGCTTGTCGATGGCGATCTTCACCACGTCGCCGGCCTTCAGGAATCGCTTGGGGTCGAAACCGATGCCCACGCCGCTCGGCGTGCCGGTCAGCACCAGGTCGCCAGGCTCGAGAGTGAAGGCCGCGGTCAGGGTCGCTATCTGCTCGAAGCAGTCGAACACCAGGTGACGGGTGTTCGAGTCCTGGCGCAGTTCGCCGTTGACCCAGGTCTTGAGAGCGAGATCGTGGGGATCGCCCACCTCGTCCGGCGTGACGATGAATGGCCCGAATGGCGCGTGGGTATCGAAGGACTTGCCGATGGTGAAGGTCTGGGCGCGCATCTGCCAGTCACGCACGCTGACGTCGTTGCACACCGTGTAGCCGGCGATGACTTCATGCGCGCGCTCGCGCGGCACGTGGCGGCAGCGACGGCCGATGACGAAGCCGAGTTCGCCCTCGTAGTCGAGCTTGTCCGAGACCCGCGGCAGGTGGATGGGCGCGTAGGGCCCGTGCGCGGCGGTGGACTGCTTGTTGAAGAACATCGGGAACTTCGGCGTCTCGAGTCCCGTTTCCTCGATGTGGTCCTTGTAGTTGAGACCGATGGCGAGAATCTTCGGCGGCCGCGCGATGGGCGCCTCGAGCGTGACCTCGGCGAGCGCGAAGCTCGCGCCGGCGGCGCCCGCGGCGCGGCGTAGCGCGTCAGTGCCGCCTTCGAGCAACGCCAGCATGGTGGCCGGCAGGCCGGCGGCGGTGAGGTCGATGATGCGATCGTCCTCCACGCGGCCGATGCGCGTGGTTCCGGCGTGAGTGAAGGTCGCGAGCTTCATGGCTGTCCTCGTCTTGCTGAAGTGGGCCGCGTGGCGAGGTCAGGACTCTAAGCCCGGGTTCACGCGAGCACAACCGCGCCACCCCGCGCGGCGGATGACGGGGCCGGTCCCTCGGTTACAATCCGGCGGCGCGGCGCAAGGCCGCGCCTTTTCACTTCACCCGCGGAGCGCTCCGATGAAAATCGCCTTCATGCCCGACACCCATTTCGGCGTCTATGACCAGACCACGCCGCCCACGCCCGACGAGGTGGCGGACGCCATGGAGCACTGCATCGCCGAAGGCGTGCTGGCGGAGAAGGTCGGCTTCGACGGCCTGTGGGTGCCCGAGCGTCACCAGCGGCCCGAAACCTGGTGGCCCAACGCGACGTCGCTGATGATGGTGCTGGCCGCACAGACCAAGCGCGTGCAGATCGCGAGCACCGTCATCCAGCCGACCTTCCATCACCCCATCCATCTCGCCGAGACGCTGGCCGCGATCGACAACCTGTCGCGCGGTCGCCTGGTGTTCGGCGCCGGCGTCGGCTATCACCAGGACTACTTCCGCTGCTTCGGCGTGCCCTTCGAAGGACGCGGCGCGCGGTTCGAGGAGACGCTCGACTGCATCGTCGGCGCCTGGACCCAGGAAGAGTTCAACTACCAGGGCAAGTACTTCCAGTACGAGGGCGTGCGTCTCGTGCCCCATCCCTACCAGAAGCCGCGCCCCCCGATCTGGATCGGCGCCTTCGCGCCCAAGGCCATGGAGCGCGCGCTGAACTACGAAGGCTGGTGCCTGTGGTTCCCGCCGCACGTCAGCGAACTCGCGCCCGCCTCGGCAAGCATGCGCGAGCGCGCGGCGGCGCTCGGCAAGCAGGACTTCCAGATCACCATCGGCTTCGAGGGCTGGCTGTCCGACGATGCGCAGGTGCGCCAGAAGCATGGTCATCGCTGGGTGCGTGAATGGAGCTTCTACGCCGAGAAGGGCCTCTCGCCCGATGCCGAGAAGACCGACGTGCTCGATCAGATCGAGAGCATGTTCCTGTGCCTCGGCAACAAGCAGAAATGGGTGGACCGCATGGGCGAGATGAAGGAGAAGGTCAATCCCGACTGGCTCTGCATCCGCACGCGCAACCCGGTCAATCCGGGACAGCACTACCCGTCGCGCACCGAGTGCCTCGAAGTCATCGAGGCCTTCGGTGAGATCCTGAACGAACTGCGCTGAGTCACCGGCCACGCCGGCTCGAGAAGAGGGACCATCACGATGAAACTCGGACTGATTTGCGGCTACTCCGGCGCGCAGGTGAAGCTGCCCATGGAACTCGCGCGCGCTGCGGAAGACCTCGGCTACGACTCGCTGTGGACCGCCGAGGCCTGGGGCGCGGACGCGGTCACCACCGCCACGTGGCTGCTGGCCCACACCACGCGCATACGTGTCGGCACGGCGGTCGTGCAGATGGCGGCGCGCACGCCGTCCATCACCGCCATGACGGCGATGACGCTGGACCAGCTGTCCGGCGGGCGCTTCATGCTCGGCATCGGGCCGTCCGGCCCGCAGGTGATCGAGGGCTGGTACGGCCAGCCCTACGGCAAGCCCTTGACCCGCACGCGCGAGTACATCGACATCTGCCGGCAGATCTTCCGCCGCGAGGCGCCGCTCATGCACCAGGGCGAGCACTACCAGATCCCTTACAAGGGGCCGGGCGCGATGGGTCTCGGCAAGCCGCTGAAGAGCATCCTGCACGGCAACCCGAACATTCCCATCTACATGGGCGTGGCGACGGAGAAGGGCATCGGCACCGCCGCCGAGGTCGCCGACGGCTGCTTCATGATCTGGGCGAATCCCGATCGCACTTCGATGTTTCAGCCGACGCTCCAAGCCGGTTTCGCCAAGGCCGGCGGTGGGCGGGGCATGCACAACTTCGACTTCGCGCCCTTCGTGCGCATGGCCATGGGGCCGGACCTGCAGGCGTGCCGCGACAAGCTGAAGCACAACTTCGCGCTCTACGTCGGCGGCATGGGCGCGCGCGAGAAGAACTTCTACAACGACTACACGCGGCGGCTGGGCTATGCCGACGCCGCGGCCATCATCCAGGACCTGTACCTCGCCGGGCGCAAGGAAGAGGCGGCCGCGGCCGTGCCGGACGAATACGTCGACGAGTGCTGCCTGGTCGGGCCGCGCGAGCACATCCGCGAGCAGCTCTCGCGCTGGAAGGCCGCGTCGCAGCGCGGCGAGATCGGCAGCATGATCGTCGGCGCCAGCACCCGCGAGGAACTGGAAGTGGTGGCCGAGGTGATGCTCTGAGCATGGCGGCCGAACCCGTCGGCACGCAGGAAGTCCTGGTCGAGATAGACGACGGTCTCGTCGTCATCACCATCAACCGGCCGGAAGCGAAGAACGCGGTCAACCGCGCGGTTTCTTTCGGCGTGTGCGCGGCGGTCGACCTGCTCGACAGTCGCGACGATCTGCGGGTCGGCATCCTGACCGGTGCGGGTGGCACCTTCTGCGCGGGCATGGATCTGAAGGCCTTCCTGCGCGGCGAGCAGATCCGGGTCGACGGCCGCGGACTGATGGGCATCGCCATGACGCCACCGAAGAAGCCGCTCATCGCGGCGGTGGAGGGCTATGCGCTCGCCGGCGGCTGCGAGGCGATGCTGGCCTGCGATCTCGCGGTCGCCGCGCGCGACGCCAAGTTCGGTATCCCCGAAGTGAAGCGCGGGCTCGCCGCCGGCGCGGGCGGACTGCTGCGCCTGCCGCGGCTCATCCCGCCGCGCATCGCCATGGAGCTCGCGCTGACCGGCGACATGCTGGACGCCGAGCGCGCCGCGGCGCTCGGGCTGGTGAACATCGTGACCGAGCCCGGGCAGGCGCTGGCCGAAGCGCGACGGCTCGCGGCGCGCATCATCGCCAACGCACCGCTGTCGGTGGCGGTCAGCAAGCGCGTGATCGTCGAGCAGCGCGACTGGCCACTGAACGAGATGTTCGCGCGTCAGCAGGCGCTCACCGGGCCGGTGATCGCCTCCGAGGACGCGCGCGAGGGCGCGGCGGCCTTCGCCGAGAAACGCGCGCCGAACTGGAAGGGGCGCTGACACGATGATTCCGCGCACGCTCTTCAGCGCGGAGCACGAACTCTTCCGCGACACGGTGCGGCGCTTCATCGCCGAGCATGTCACGCCCCATCACCAGGACTGGGAAGCGGCCGGCGAAGTGCCGCGCGCGCTGTGGCACGAGGCGGGCCGCCTGGGACTCCTGTGCTGCAACGTGCCCGAAGCCTACGGCGGCATGGGCGGCGACTTCCTGCACAGCACCATCCTGGTCGAGGAGTTCGCCGCGGCCGGCGCCACCGGCCCGACCTTCTACCTGCAGTCGGACATCATCGCGCCCTATCTCGTCGACTTCGGCACTGAAGAGCAGAAGCAGCGCTGGCTGCCGCGCATGGCGACGGGCGAGGTCGTGGCGGCGCTCGGCATGAGCGAGCCCTCGGGCGGTAGCGATCTCGCCAACATGCGCACCCACGCCGAGCGCGACGGCGACGAGTTCGTGATCAACGGCCAGAAGGTCTTCATCACCAACGGCCACAGCGCCGACCTGCTGCTGCTCGCCTGCAAGACCGACCGCGAGGCGCGTGCGAAGGGCATCAGCCTGATCCTGGTCGAGACCGACAGGCCGGGCTTCAGCCGCGGGCGACGCCTGGACAAGATCGGCTGCAAGGCGCAGGACACCGCCGAGCTCTTCTTCAGCGATCTGCGCGTGCCCGCCGGCAACCTGCTCGGCGAACTCGGCGGCGGCTTCGCCATGCTCATGACCCAGCTCGCGCAGGAGCGGCTCATCCAGGCCATCCGCGCGGTGTCGGCGGCCGAAGCCGCGATCCGCTGGACCCTGGACTACGTCGCCGAGCGCGAGATGTTCGGCCAGACCCTGGCCGAGTTCCAGAACACCCGCTTCGAACTCGCGGCGGTGCATGCCGAGACCCTGGCGCAGCGGGTCTTCGTCGATCGCTGCGTCGCCTTGCACCTGGACGGCGCCCTCGACCCCAACGACGCGGCCGCCGCCAAGCTGGTCACAACCGAACTGCAGGGGCGGGTGATGGACCGTTGCCTGCAGCTCTTCGGCGGCTGGGGCTACATGACCGAGTTCCCCATCGCGCGCGCCTTCGTCGATGCGCGCATGTGTCGCATCGGCGGCGGCTCGGTGGAGACCATGAAGCAGATCATCGGCAACGCGCTGCTGCCGCGCCGGAAGGCGCCCAGGGCCACACCGTGAGCGGGCTCACCGATCGCGCCTGCGTCACCGGCGTCGGCGAGACCGCCTACCTGCGCGGCTCGACGCGCAGCGCCTTCGAGCTCCAGGTGGAGGCCTCGCTCGCCGCCATCGCCGATGCCGGCCTCGCGCCGCGCGACATCGACGGGGTGATCCCCATCGGCATCGTGAGCGGCATAGCCGAGGACTTCATCGACAACTTCGCCATCGAAGACCTGCATTTCTCGGCGGTCATTCCCCACGGTGGCGCGAGCCCGGTGATGGCGCTGCAGGCGGCGGCCAGCGTGATCGCGAGTGGCATCTGCCGCCACGTGCTCATCGCCTTCGGCCGCAACGTCAGCGCCTCGGCCAACAAGGCGGGCGCGCGCATCCACCAGATGCCGCAGTTCCATTACGTGACCGAGTTCGAGCACCCGCTAGGCAACAGCGCGCCGGCGCAGATCTACGCGCCCATGGCACGCCGGCACATGGAGATCTACGGCACGACCGTCGAACACTTCGGCGCGGTTGCCGTCGCCTGTCGCGAGCACGCACGTTTGAACGAGCGCGCAATCATGAAGAAGCCCATCACGCTCGAAGACCATCGCAACTCGCGCATGATCGCCGACCCGTTCCGGCTGCTCGACTGCAGCCTCGAGAGCGACGGCGGCGCGGCCGTGGTGGTGAGCGCGGCGGAGGCGGGACGCGACGCGCCACGGCCGCGCGTGCTGATCTCGGGCGTCGCGACCGGCCATCCGGATTCCCCGGCGTCGATCACCCAGCGTCCCGACATGACGAGTCTCGGCCTCGCCAAGGCCGCGCCGCGCGCGTTCCGCATGGCGGGCGTGACGCAGGCCGACATAGAGGTCGCGGAGATCTACGACTGCTTCACCTACGCGGTGATCCGGCAGCTCGAGGACATGGGCTTCTGCGCGAAGGGCGAGGGCGGCCCCTTCGTCGCCGACGGCCGCCTGCGCCTGGGCGGCGCGCTGCCGACCAACACCCACGGCGGGCTCCTGTCGCAGGCGCACGTGTGGGGACTCAACCACATCGTCGAACTGGTCAGGCAGCTGCGCGGCGAGGCCGGCGCGGCCCAGGTCGCGAACGCACGTCTGGGTCTCGTGACGGGCTATGGCGATCTCGGCGACGGCGCGCTCGCCATCATGCGCAGGGGATGACGCGATGAGCAGCGCGCCACCACGTCCGGCGCCCCCCGAGAGCGCGCTGTCCGCGCCCTACTGGGAGGGGCTCGCGCAGGGTGAACTGCGGCTGCAGGCCTGCGCGCACTGCGGCACGCTGCGGCACTATCCGCGGCTGCTGTGTACCGCATGCTTTCGCGAAGGCGTCATCTGGCGCGTGGCCAGCGGTCGCGGTCGCATCCACAGCTGGACAGTCGCGCACTACGCCTACCACCCGGCCTTCGGCGCCGAATTGCCGTACACGCTGGTGACCGTGGATCTCGACGAAGGGCCGCGCGCGCTTGGCCGCTGGCATGGCGGAGAACTGGCGCTTGGGCTGCGCGTGCGGGCGCGGGTCGAAGTAAAGGACGGCGTGCCAACGCTGGGCTTCGAGCCGCAACCGGGCTGAGTCGGCGCGGCGCCGTCGGTTCCATCATGCCTGCGAAAGCAGGCATCCATGGGCTTCGACCAACGCCGCTGGCCCCCTGCTTTCGCAGGGGGTGACGGGAAAGGAAACATGAGAGTGGTGATGTGATGCCCGCGCACGCGGGCATCCAAGGCCTTAGGCGCTCGTCTCAGGCGACGGCCGCGTCGATGTAGCCCGCCAGGCTCGGCGACTCGGGTCGAGTGCGCGATTCGCCGCGGGCGGCGCCGCTCTCGTTCAGACGAAAGAACGCCACCTGCTGCTGCATCGCCAGCGCATCGCTGCGCAGCGCTTCGCTGGCCGCGGCGATCTCCTCCACCAGTGCGGTGTTCTGCTGGGTGATACCGTCAAGGCCGATCACCGCGTTGTTGATCTCGCCGAGACCGGCCGACTGCTCGCTGGACGCGCTCGCCATGTCGGTGATGATGGTGGCCAGGTTGCCGATGTCCTTGACGATGGATTGGAAGCGCTCGCCCGATTCCTCCACCAGGCGTGCGCCGTCGTGGACCTGGGTGACGCTGCTGCTGATGAGCGTCTTGATCTCCTTCGCCGCGCCCGCGCTGCGCTGGGCAAGCGCGCGCACCTCGCTCGCCACCACGGCGAAGCCGCGGCCCTGCTCGCCGGCACGCGCCGCTTCGACCGCCGCATTCAGCGCCAGCAGGTTGGTCTGGAAGGCGATTTCGTCGATCACGCCGATGATGTCGGCGATGCGCGCGCTGGAGCGCTGGATCTCGCCCATGGACGTGACCGCGCCGCCGGCCACCGCGCTGCCGCTGTCCGCGCGCTCGGAGGTCGCCTCGGTGATCTTGCGCGCCTGCAGCGCGTTGTCCGCGGTCTGCGCGACGGTGGAGGTGAGTTCCTCCATGGCCGACGCGGTACGCTGCAGACGCAGCGCCTGGTCCTCGGTGCGGCGCGACAGCTCGACATTGCCGGTCGCGATCTCCTGCGCGTTGGCGCTGACCCGCGCGATGCTGCCCTGGATGCGGGCGATGGTCTCGCGCAGCGCGAGCACCGAGGCATTGACCGCTTCGGCCAGGCGCGCGAACTCGCCCTGGTAGCTGCCGGTGACCTGGCTGCCCAGGTCACCGACGGCGACCGCCTGCATCACGCGACTCGTTTCCTCGATAGGCGTCGCCACGGTATCGAGAAGGCCGTTCATGGTGCCGGCGATCCAGCCGGTGAAACCGCTCAGGCCGGCAGCATCCATGCGCCTGTCCAGCCGCCCGGCCGCGGCCGCGGACAGCAGGTCCTTGATGTCGTTCTCCGCGCGCCGCTGCTCGCTCAAGTCCGACCACTCGAGCACCAGGCCCGCATGGCTGCCGTCGAGGCTCCGCACCGGGTTGGCGGTGACGGCGAACACGCTGTCCTCGTGCTGGAACTCGCACGCGCCGCCGGTACGCCCGGCGAGCAGATCGCGCAGCGCCGGCGCGCGTTCGCCCAGCGCGCGCGTATCGACGCGCGCGTCACTCGTCGCGGGCAGGGCGCGCGCATGGCGCCCCACGAGGTCGCGCATGCGCGGATTCTGGTAGGACACCCGGCCCTCGACGTCGAGCAGCATGATGGCGGTGCCGGCGCTCTCCAGCGCCTGGTTCAGGCGCGCGGCTTCTTCCTTCTCCTGCTGGATGGTCTCGGCGAGACGTTCGGCCGCCTGCTGCTGGCGCTGGGCTTCCTCGCCCAGGCGCAGCGCCTCGTCCTTCTCGCGCTGCACGCTGTCCTTGAGACGCAGCGCCTCGTTCTTCTCCTCGGTGATCTGCTTGAACAGCACGCTCTGCATGCGTTCCAGCGAAGCGAGCAGGGCACCCACCTCGTCGCGCGCGTCGACCGTGATGACGTTGTCGAAGTTGCCATTGGAGATCTGGTCCGCCACCGCCGCCGCGGTGCGCACGCGTCTGCCGAGACCCTGCGCGAGCCACAGGGCGAAGGCCACGATGGCCAGCGCGGCAATGCCTGCGATCAGGCCCGCTTCGCGTTTCTGGACCGCGACCAGCCCCAGGGCCTCACTCTCGTCGATCTCGGCAAGCAGCGCCCACTTCACGCCCTCGATGTCGAGCGGCGCGTAGGACGACAGCACCGGCACGCCGCGGTAGTCCGCGACCTTGGCTTCGCCGGACTTGCCGGCCAGCGCGGCACCGACGCTCGCGGTCTCCACCTTGCGCGCGAGCAGGGTGTTCTCTTCGCTGAAACGTGACTGCGAGCGCATCAGGCCGTCGCCACCGACCAGGTAGGTCTCGCCGCTCTCGCCGAGGCCCGCGCGCTGCGCCATGAGCCCGTTGATTTCTGCGACCGGCATCTGGAAGGCGATCACGCCGATGCGCTCGTCACCGTCGTAGATCGGGGCCGCGATGAACGACGCAGGCGCCTCGTAGGACGGCAGGTAGGCGGTGAAGTCCTCCAGGTGGCTGGCGCCCTTCGGCGCCTTCAGCGCCGCGCGGAACGCGCGGCCGAGGCCGGTGTCGCGATAGGGGCCGTCGACCAGGTTGGTGCCGAAATCGAGTTCCTTGAAGGTGGTATAGACCAGGTCGCCGTCGGGCTCGAACAGGAAGATGTCGTAGTAGCCGAAGCGCTTCAGGAAATTGCGCAGCCGCTCGTGGTAGCGGGCGTGGGCGCGGCTGTAGCGCGTGCCGTCCTCGCGCACGAGCAGTTCGTCCTTGGTGCCGAGCGCATGCTGGTTGTCGGCGATGTAGAGATACTGGGCCAGCACGCCGGCGGGATTGGCGGGCAGCAGGGACGTGGTGGTGACCGCCTTGCCGGTCTGCGCCTGGTAGTGCTTGCCGAACTGGTTGACGTAATAGTCCTGCACCGCCGCGCGGCGCGCGGCCTGGGTGGCGTCGTCACCGGCGAGCTCTTGCGGCAGGGCCTCGAAGCCGGCACTGAGCGCCTTGAAGGCATCGAGCGTCATGGTGCTCTCGGCCAGTTCCCTGACCTGGTGGTGCAGGCTGGCGAAATAGCGTTCGACCTGCACCTTCTTGATTTCGCGTACCGAGGCCAGCTGGTTCATGGCCTGGTTTTCGAGCGCCGCGCCGGCGGAGGTGGTGAGGCGTTGCACAGTGGCTGCCAGCGGCAATAGCCCGGCGCACAGCATGGCGACGATGAGCTTGTTGCGCAGACGCATATCGGACCAGAAGCGACGCATTGGAGACCATCCCTGAATGTATTGTCGGGCGTCTTAGCGGCCGCAAACGCCAGCGCTTGACCGCTCACGGTCAGTCGGCATGGCACAATCGCGGGCAAATGACCGCGACCGTCGACCAGACCCTGCGCCACCTCTTGTTGATCCGCCTGGTGGTGATCGGCGGGCAGCTGCTGGCCCTGGGCGTCATGGACCGGGCCTTCGGCGTGGCCGTACCCTGGGCCGGGGTCGGCCTCGTGCTGGCGCCGCTGGCGGCCTTCACCGCCTGGAGCTGGCGTCGCCTCGCCGCGGCGAGCGGCGGTCAGCGCCAGGCGCTGGTGCAGAGCGTGGTCGACATCGCCGCGCTGTCCGCGCTCATCCATCTCACCGGCGGCGCGGTCAATCCGTTCGTGTCGCTGTTCCTGCTGCCCATCGTGTTTGCCGCGGCCGCGATGCCGCTCGCCTACCTCGCCGGCATCGCGGCGGTGGCCATCGCCGCCTACACCGGGCTGATGCTGTTTTCCCTGCCCGAGCCGACGCACGTGCACGCGGTGGCCGGGCGCTTCGACCTGCACGTGTGGGGCATGTGGTATGGCTTCATCCTGAGCGCGGCCTGCGTGGGACTGTTCGTCGCGCGACTGTCGCGCCGGCTGCGCGCCCGCGATCGTGAATTGGCGGTGCTGCGCGAGGAGGCGCTGGCGGCGGAGCGCGTGATGGCGCTCGGCGCGTTGGCCGCCGGCACCGCCCACGAACTCGGCACGCCGCTCGCGACCATCGGGCTAGCGGCCGAGGAACTCGAGCAGGAAGTGACGACGCCGGCCGCGCAGGCGCAGCTCACCCGGCTGCGCGAGCAGGTGCGGCGCTGCCGCGAGATCCTCACGCGCGAGCTGGCCGCGCTGCAGGCCGATCCGCCGT
>JAIEQK010000018.1 GCA_019747795.1 Gammaproteobacteria bacterium
CGTGCATGGCGCGCGCGGTTCTGCGCGGCGGCGGGCGGCGCCGCGGCGGGCGCCAGTTCCAGGCAGTCGGTGGGACAGACCGGCAGGCACAGCGCGCAGCCGTTGCACCAGGCGGTGAACACGGTGTGCATGCGCCCGGCCGCGCCCAGGATGGCGTCCACCGGGCAGACCTCGATACAGCGCCGGCAGCCGATACAGTCGATTTCGCGCACGCGCGCGACGACCGGCGGCTCGTCCGACAGCGGTGGCGTTGGGACATCCGCGCCGAGCAGCCCCGCGAGGGCGCGGCGGGTGGCCTCGCCGCCAGGCGGGCAGAGCGTGGGCGGCGCTTCGCCACGCGCGAGCGCCTCGGCATAGGGCAGGCAGCCTGCATACCCGCAGCGCCCGCACTGAGTCTGCGGCAGGCAGGCGTCGAACGCGGCGACGGGCAACGCGTCGGGCGCGCGCTCCGCGCTCACTTCACGCGCATGCCGGGCTCGGCGCCGCTGTCGGCCGCGAGCAGGAAGATGTCGGCGCCGCCTGGTCCGGCGGCCAGCACCATGCCCTCCGACACGCCGAAGCGCATCTTGCGCGGCGCGAGGTTGGCGACCATCACCACCAGGCGCCCGACCAGCTGCTCGGGCGCGTAGGCGGCCTTGATGCCGGCGAACACGTTGCGCGTCTCGCTGCCGATGTCGAGCGTCAGCTGCACGAGCTTGTCGGCGCCCTCCACCGGCCTGGCCTCGACGACTCGCGCGATGCGCAGGTCGACCTTGGCGAAATCGTCGATGGAGATCTGCGCCTCGATGGGCGCGCTCGCGGCGACCGGCGCGCTGGGGGCCGCGGTGCTGGTGGTGGCGACGGCCGGCTGGCCGTCCTTGCTGGCGTCGATCATGCGCGTGATTCTCTCCCGCTCGACCCGCTGCATGAGCGGCTCGAACTTGTTGATGACGGCGCCGAGCGGCGTCGCCGCCGCGTCGGCCCAGGTGAGCGCGCCGCCGCCGAGGAAGGCCTCGGCGCGGGCAGCGGTCGCCGGCAGCACCGGCTTGAGATAGATGAGCAGCAGGCGGAACAGGAAGATGCCCATGCTGCACACCGCCTGCAGTTCGTCGTCGCGCGTCGCATCCTTGGCGATGACCCAGGGCGCGCGCCGGTCGATGTACTGGTTGGCGCGATCGGCCAGCGCCATGATCTCACGCATCGCGCGCCCGTACTCGCGCGCCTCGTAGGCGGCCGCGATGCCATCCTGCGCGGCCTGCAGCTCGGCGACCAGCTCGGCGTCGTCGAGGCGCGCGGCGAGGCGGCCATCGAAACGCTTGGTGATGAAGCCCGCGCAGCGGCTCGCGATGTTGACTATCTTGCCGACCAGGTCGGAATTGACCCGCGCCTCGAAGTCCTCGAGGTTCAGATCGATATCCTCGATGGCCGAGCCGAGCTTGGCCGCGAAGTAGTAGCGCAGGTACTCCGGGTTCAGATGATCGAGATAGGTCCGCGCGGTGATGAAGGTGCCGCGCGACTTCGACATCTTGAGCCCGTCGACTGTCAGGAAGCCGTGCACGAACACGTTGGTCGGCAGGCGGAAGCCCGCGCCGGACAGCATCGCCGGCCAGAACAGCGTGTGGAAATACATGATGTCCTTGCCGATGAAGTGGTACATCTCGGCAGGGCTGTCCGGGCGGGTGAAGTGCTCGAAGTCGAGCCCCGTGCGCTCGCACAGGTTCTTGAAGCTCGCGAAGTAGCCGATGGGGGCGTCCAGCCACACGTAGAAATACTTGCCCGGCTGGTCGGGGACCTCGAAGCCGAAATAGGGCGCGTCGCGCGAGATGTCCCAGTCCTGCAGTCCCGCCTCGAACCACTCGTTCAGCTTGTTGACGATGCCGCTCTGGAGGGCGTGCTCGGCGAGCCAGCGGCGCAGCACGCCTTCGAACTCGCCCAGGCGAAAGAAGAGATGCTCGGACTCGCGCAGCTCCGGCGTCACCCCGGACAGGGCCGAGACGGGGTCGATCAGATCGGTCGGCGCATAGGTGGCCCCGCACACCTCGCAGCTGTCGCCATACTGGTCCGGCGCCTTGCAGCGCGGGCAGGTGCCGCGGATGAAGCGGTCGGGCAGGAACATCTGCTTGACCGGGTCGTAGGCCTGGCGAATGGCGCGCTTCGCGATGTAGCCCCCATCGCGCAGCCGCGCGTAGATCAGCTCCGCGATGGCGCGGTTCTCGGGCGAGTGCGTCGAGTAGTAGTTGTCGAACGCGATGTTGAAGTCGGCGAAATCCTGCTGGTGGGCCGCGCCGATGCGCGCGATGAGCGCCTCGGGCGTGATGCCCTCCTGCTCGGCGCGCAACATGATGGGTGTGCCATGGGCGTCGTCGGCGCACACGTAGTGGCACTCGTGGCCGCGCAGCTTCTGGAAGCGCACCCAGATGTCGGTCTGGATGTATTCCACCAGGTGGCCGATGTGGATCGGACCATTGGCGTAGGGCAGCGCGCTGGTCACCAGGATCTGTCGACGGGCGGCGGTCATGACCATGCAAACACCAGGGAAAAATCGAGGCCGGGATTATAGGGACCAGCGGCGGGCGCGGCCACGCGTTCGTCGCCGCGTCGTGTAGAATTCGGGCCTTCCCCGCAGACCAAGCCCACCATGAACGACATCGAGCAACGCATACGCGCCGCGCTGGGCGCCGACATCGACCCCTGGCTGGGGCAGGACCTCGTCACCGCCGGCGCGGTGACCGCCATCGACACCAGCGTGAACCCGCCACGGGTGAAGCTGGAACTCGGCTTTCCGGTCGCGCGCTACGCCGCCGAACTGGAAGCGCGCCTGGCCGCCGCGCTCGGCGCCGCGGGTCTCGCGGCGAGCTTCGACATCAGCGCGAAAATAGTCGCGCGCGAGGTGCAGAAGGGCACCAAGCCGCTGCCTCAGATCAAGAACATCATCGCCATCGCCTCGGGCAAGGGCGGGGTCGGCAAGTCGACTACCGCGGCCAACCTGGCGCTGGCCCTGCAGCAGGAAGGCGCCAAGGTCGGCGTGCTGGACGCCGACATCTACGGCCCGAGTCAGCCTCGCATGCTGGCGAGCCAGGGCCGCCCCGAGAGCCGCGACGGCAAGTCCATGGAGCCGCGTGTCAGCTACGGGCTGCAGACCATCTCGATCGGCAACCTGATCGAAGAAGACACGCCCATGATCTGGCGTGGCCCGATGGTCACCGGCGCGCTCGAGCAGCTGCTGTCCGACACCAACTGGCAGGACCTCGACTACCTGGTCATCGACCTGCCGCCCGGCACCGGCGACATCCAGCTGACGCTGTGCCAGAAGATCCCTGTGTCGGGCGCTGTGATCGTCACCACGCCCCAGGACATCGCGCTGCTCGACGCGCGCAAGGCGCTCAAGATGTTCGAGAAGGTCAACGTGCCGGTGCTCGGCATCGTCGAGAACATGAGCGTGCACATCTGCAGCCAGTGCGGGCACGCCGAGCACATCTTCGGCGCCGGCGGCGGCGAGTCCATGTCCAAGCAGTACGGCGTCGACCTCATCGGCTCGCTGCCGCTCGACATCGCGATCCGCGAGGGCGTCGACAACGGGCGGCCGACCGTCGCGCTGCAGCCGGACTCCAAGGTCTCAGGGATGTACCGCGACATCGCGCGGCGCGTGGCGGCCAAGCTCGCGCTCCGCGCGCGGGACTTCACCGCCCGCTTCCCGAAGATCGTCATCCAGAACACCTGAGCGGGAGAGCGCGCGCGTGCCGGTCAAATCCGACGCCTGGATCAGGCGCATGGCGGCGAGCCACGGGCTCATCGAGCCCTTCGAGCCGGGCCAGGTGCGCGAGGTCGACGGCCACAAGGTCATCTCCTTCGGCACCTCGAGCTACGGCTACGATCTGCGCTGCGCGCCCGAGTTCAAGATCTTCACCAACATCAACGCGACCATCGTCGATCCGAAGAACTTCGACTCCGCGAGCTTCGTCGACGTGCATAGCGACGTGTGCGTGATCCCGCCCAATTCCTTCGCGCTCGCGCGCACGGTGGAGTACTTCCGCATCCCGCGCGACATCCTCACCATCTGCCTGGGCAAGTCTACCTACGCGCGCTGCGGCATCATCGTCAACGTCACGCCCCTGGAGCCTGAGTGGGAAGGTCACGTGACGCTCGAGTTCTCCAATACCACGCCCCTGCCCGCGAAGATCTACGCCAACGAAGGCGTGGCACAGGTCATCTTCCTGCAGTCTGACGAACCCTGCGAAGTGTCCTACCGCGACCGCGGCGGCAAGTACCAGGGCCAGTTGGGCGTCACGCTGCCCAAGGCCTGAGGCCCTTCCTCAGGATCGCAGGTCGCGCTCGCGGCGCAGCGCCTCGGCCTGGCGTCTGAGCAGGTGCGCGAGGATCAGGTCGCGATCTTCTTCTCGCAGGGTGTCGAACTCGACGTGCACCGCAAACTCGTCGCCCCGCGGGCGACAGTCCACCACGCGCCCCACGGCGCGGACCGCGGCATTCTCCGGCAGCAGCACCAGGTCGATGGCGAGCCAGGTGAGCACGGTGAGGGGCGAGGTCGCTGTCAGCGCGACACCACCGCCGCCCAGGTTGACCACGGTCGGTTCGTGCTCGCGCCAGGTGCCGCCGCCCTCCGCGCCCTGCTCGAGGGCCAGCACGCTGGCGACCAGGCCGAGCTTGCGGTTCAGCACGTCGAGCGCGTCGGCCAGCGCGCGGCCCTCGCGGCGCACGGCCGGCAGCAGTTCGGCGAAGCGCCGCTCGAGCGGCTCGAGGGCAAGCGCGAGGTTCGCCGCGTGCAGGGCGTGGGACGCGACGCGCGCGCGAGCCGTGGCCAGTTCCTCTTCCGCCACCACCCGGTACTTCAGGAGCGCGGTGTCTTCAAGGCGGAAATAGCGGCGTCTCTCGGTGGTCAAGGCAAACTCTCCTCGGGCGCGGCCTGGCGGTAGACGGCGCCGACGGCCTGGGTAGCGGCCGCGCGCGGGTCGAAGCACAGTCCGCCGGTCGCCCATTGCTATACTCGCGGGCCCTTCCCGATCTGGCCAGCCTCAGGCGCGCGACGCGATGGACTACCTGCCGATTTTCCTCTCGCTGCGCGCTCGCCCCTGCCTGCTGGTGGGCGGCGGCGGCGTCGCGGAACGCAAGCTCGCGCTCTTGCGCGCGGCCGGCGCGCGGGTCACGGTGGTGGCGCCGCACGTGGGCGAGGAGATCGCGCGCCTCGCCGCGCGGGGCGAGATCGAACTTACCCCGCGGGCCTTCGACGCCGAGGACGTGCGCGGCATGGCGCTGGTCATCGCCGCCACCGACCAGGACGAGGTCAATCGCGCGGTCGCCGCCGCGGCCGAGGCAGCCGGCGTGCCGGTGAACGTGGTCGACCAGCCCGGGCTCGGCAACGTCGTGATGCCTTCCATCGTCGATCGCTCGCCGGTCGTCATCGCCATCGGCACGGGCGGCAACGCGCCGGTCCTCGCGCGCATGCTGCGCGCCAAGCTCGAATCCCTCATTCCGCAGGCCTACGGCGAACTCGCTGGCCTGCTCGGCTCGCTGCGCGGACGCGTGCGCGCGGCCCTGCCCGACGGCACGGCGCGGCGGCGCTTCTGGGAACGGACGTTGGAAGGACCGGCCGCGGAGCTCCTGTTCGCCGGACGCCGCGACGAAGCGCTGGCCGCCATCGAGCGCAGCCTCGCGCGGAGCGACGCGGCTGGCCCCAACGAAGGCGAGGTCTATCTCATCGGCACCGGTCCGGGCGATCCGGACCTGCTCAGCTTTCGCGCGCTGCGTCTCATGCAGAGCGCCGACGTGGTGGTCTACGACCGACTGGTGGGCGAGACCATCGTCGACCTCGCGCGGCGCGACGCCGAGCGCATCTATGTCGGCAAGGCGCCCGACCGGCATGCGCTGTCGCAGGACGAAATCAACCAGCTCCTGGTGCGCCTGGCGCGCGCCGGCAAGCGTGCGGCGCGACTGAAGGGCGGCGACCCCTTCGTGTTCGGCCGCGGCGGCGAGGAGATCGAGACCCTGGCGGCGGCCGGCGTGCATTTCCAGGTGGTGCCGGGGATCACCGCCGCGCTCGGTTGCGCGGCCTACGCGGGCATTCCGCTCACGCACCGCGACCTGGCGCACGCCTGCACTTTCGTCACAGGTCACCGCCGCGCCGACGGCAGCGAGCCAGACTGGGCCGCCCTCGCCCGCCCGCAGCACACCCTGGTGGTGTACATGGGCGCGGCGGCGCTGGCGGAGATCTGCGCCAAGCTGCAGGCGGCAGGCGTGCCGCCCACCCTGCCGGCGGCCATCGTCGAACGCGGCACGACGCAGGCACAGCGCGTCATCACCGCGACGCTCGCGACGCTCACCGAGCAAGGCAAAGCGGCCGTGGTGCGGCCACCCGCGCTGCTGATCTTCGGGGAGGTGGTGCGCCTGCGCGAGCAGCTCGCCTGGTTCGAACAGACCGCCCCGAGGCA
Source organism: Gammaproteobacteria bacterium (assembly GCA_019747795.1). Lineage (GTDB taxonomy): Bacteria > Pseudomonadota > Gammaproteobacteria > JADJYF01. The sequence goes on from JAIEQK010000018.1 coordinate 6,423, forward strand.
CGACTGAGCGATTTCGTCCGCTCGAAGCAGGGGCTATGATTCGGCGAGGCCTCGGCGCCCAGACATAAAGATTCCGCCCCGCTTGCCGCCAACCGGGGTTGCGCCGGGATGATGCCGGCGCGCAGTTCTGACAGCCAGGAGAAGTCTAGTGAGGGTCGCACTGCTGGAAGATGATCAGGACCAGGCAGCACTTTTCACCGAGTGGTTGAAGGCGGCCGGGCACACCTGCGAACACTTCGACGCGGGCAAGTCCTTCGTCCGCAACATCAAGCACGACAGCTATGACGCGCTCATCCTGGACTGGATGGTGCCCGACATGGATGGTTTCGAAGTGCTGCGCTGGGTACGCGAGAATTTCGACTGGCCGATACCGGTGGTGTTCGTCACGGCCCGCGACGACGAGGACGACATCGTTCGCGCGCTGGAACAGGGCGCCGACGACTACGTGGTCAAGCCGGCCAAGCAGCGGGAGCTGGTGGCCCGCCTGACGGCCGTGGTGCGGCGCGCGGCGTCGGTCGACGAGAGCCAGACGACCATCGAGCAGGAACCCTTCCTGATCGATCTCGGCAACCACCAGATCCAGCGCGGCGGCGAACGTATCGACGTGACCCAGAAGGAGTACGAACTCATCGTGTTCCTGTTCCGCAACGTCGGACGAGTGATGTCACGCGCGCACATCCTGGAAAGCGTGTGGGGCCGCAACCCCGACATCAACACCCGCACGGTGGATACTCACGTGAGCCGCATCCGCTCGAAGCTCGCGCTGGCCCCGGAAATGGGCTGGAAGCTCTCCTCCATCTACCAGCACGGCTACCGGCTGGAGAAGACCGCCGGGATCTGAGCCCGGTCACGCCCTGTCGGGCCTGGCACCGGGCAAAAAAAAGCTCGGTGTCGCCCTGGGGTTGGGGGGGGGGACGGGCGTCCACCGAGCGCGTCAAACGGATTGGTTGGGGGTTCAATCCTACGACTTGTGGGCAAGTCTAGGAGCCGGATCCGGCCCCTGCTGTGACTACAATCACAACCGCCGCGCGCCCGCGCCGTAAGCGCAAGCGCGGCACGAGCGGCGCTAAGGATCCTGGTCGAAATCATCTCTACATTCGGCCGCACCTGGCCGGCCGTGGCAGCGTTGCAATTCTTGGCAACAGCTTCGCTATTGCCCACGAATCGCGCCTTGCCACGACCACCCAGGCGCACCCTCGGTGTTGACGAGATAATCTTGACCAGGGTCCTGACAGGCTGGTGAAAAACTACTGCGCTCGTCATTTTGCTTCCCGGCGGTGCTCGGAATCCTCACGTCGGCCCCATACGCTGCGGTTCCTCCGCGCCGGCGTGAACGCAAACTGCCGTCGCTCGCGACGTTCTTCTAAAGCCTGCTAACTCGACGTCGGCAGGCCCGCCGTTTCATCACGTCCCCACAGCCACGCCGCGCCGCGCACCCCGCTGCTGTCGCCGTGGCTCGCGACCACCACGCGCGTGTCACAAGTCGGTCCGAACACGTAGGGCGGCAGGCGCGCCTGCACTCGCGCGGCGATCTCCGGGAGGTTGGACAGTCCGCCGCCCAGCACCACCACCTCCGGATCGAAGACGTTGATGATGGTCCCGAGCGCGCATGCCAGCTGGTCGGCGTGCCGATCCAGCACGGCGAGCGCCTGCGCCTCCCCGCTCGCGGCGGCGGCCGCGATCTCCTTCACGTTCGCACGCTGCGCGGGCCCGAGTTCGTTGTAGGTCTGGGTGAGACCCGGTCCCGACAGGTAGGTCTCGATGCAGTCGCTGCGCCCGCAGTAGCAGGGCCGCCCACCCTCGGCCGAGCGCGGCCAGGGCACCGGGTTGTGGCCCCATTCGCCGGCGATGGCGTTGACACCGCGTATCGGCGCGCCACCCAATACCAGTCCGCCGCCGCAGCCGGTGCCGACGATCACGCCGAACACGCTGTGCGCGCCGGCAGCGGCGCCGTCCGCGGCCTCCGAGACCACGAAGCAGTTGGCGTCGTTCTCGAGTCGTACCGGGCGCCCGAGCCGCGTGGCGAGGTCGGCCTCGAGCGGCTGCCCGATCAGGCACACCGTGTTCGCGTTCTTCACGAGCCCGGTGGCCGGCGAGGCCGCACCGGGAATGCCGACGCCGACCGTGCCCTGCGCGCCCAGCGTGCGTTCGACGTAGCGCACCAGTTCGGCGATGGCATCACAGATTGCGTGGTAATCGTGGCGCGGCGTATCGACGCGGCGCCGGAGCACCACGCGATCCTGCTCATCGAGCACCGCCACTTCGATCTTCGTTCCGCCCAGGTCGACACCAATGCGCATCGTCAGGCCTCTCTCGGCGCTATGTCAGTCTCCGCATGCTACTGTAGAATTCCGCCGCCGCCGGGCCCGTGCCCGAGCGCGCAGACACTGCAAGAATCTTCGCCTGCCGAGACCCTCAGTATGATTACAGAAGCCGGTTACCAGCGTCACAAGACCGTGCCCGTGCAGGTCGGCGACATCACGGTGGGCGGCGATGCGCCGGTGGTGGTGCAGTCGATGACCAACACCGACACCGCCGACGCGGTGGGCACCGCCAAGCAGGTGCAGGCGCTGGCCGCCGCCGGGTCCGAAGTCGTGCGCATCACGGTCAACACCGAGGAGGCAGCGCGCCAGGTGCCGCGCATCCGCGAACTGCTGGACCTGACCGGCTGCCGCGTGCCGCTGGTCGGCGACTTCCACTACAACGGCCACACCCTGCTCACCAAGTATCCCGAATGCGCGCAGGCGCTGGCCAAGTACCGCATCAATCCGGGCAACGTCGGCTTCGGCCGCAAGAAGGACGACCAGTTCGCGACCATGATCGAGGTCGCCCTGAAGCGCGAGAAGCCGGTGCGCATCGGCGTCAACTGGGGCAGCCTGGACCCCGCGCTCATCGCGCAGATGATGGACGCCAACGCCGCGCTGCCGCAGCCGCGCGACGCCCGCGAGGTGACGCGCGAAGCGCTGATCGTGTCGGCGCTGAACAGCGCGGCCAAGGCCGAAGAGATCGGCATGCCGCGCAACCGCATCGTCCTGTCCTGCAAGGTCAGCGACGTGCAGGATCTGATCGCCGTCTACACTGAACTCGCGCGTCGCTGCGACTACGCGCTGCACCTCGGCCTGACCGAGGCGGGCATGGGCTCCAAGGGCATGGTCGCCTCGGCGGCGGCCATGGGCGTGCTGCTCCAACGCGGCATCGGCGACACCATCCGCGTGTCGCTCACGCCGCAGCCGGGCGGCGATCGCACCCAGGAGGTGGTGGTCGCGCAGGAACTCCTGCAGACCATGGGCCTGCGTTCCTTCACGCCGCTGGTCACCGCCTGCCCCGGCTGCGGGCGCACCACCAGCACCGTGTTCCAGGAACTCGCCGAGGACATCCAGGCCTACGTGCGCACCCAGATGCCGGCCTGGCGCAAGGTCTACCCGGGCGTGGAATCGATGTCGCTCGCGGTGATGGGCTGCGTCGTCAACGGGCCGGGGGAGAGCAAGCACGCCGACATCGGCATCAGCCTGCCTGGTACCGGCGAGGCACCATCGGCGCCGGTGTTCGTGGACGGTGAGAAGTTCACCACCCTGCGCGGCGACAACATCGCCAACGAGTTCAAGGCCATCCTCGACGACTACGTGCGCAAGCGCTACAGCCAGGATGCGCGCGCCGCGAGCGGAGAAGACGCCTCGGCCGCGTGAAGTCGTGTCACCGTGAAGCGCGCGCGCCGCGGTGCGCGCGACGCGTGAACGAGCGGCGAAGGCCTACCTGAGTCATGCGCGGCGCCGTACTCACGCTGTTCAGCGCCTTCGGCAGGATCTGCCTGTTCCGCATCGGCCCACAGGACCTGCCGCGCTCGACCGCTCTGCTGCTGGTCGCGACGCTCGCCAACGCGGGCTTCTCGCTGCTCATCTACCAGCTCGAGGCGCCGTTTCCCGCCGCGCTGTTCAAAGCGCTGCTGAAGGCCCTGCTGGAAGTCGCGGTGCTCTACACGCTGACCTACGCGCTGTTGTTCCTGATGTCCTACGGCCGGCGCTTCGTGCAGACCATGACGGCGCTGATGGGCAGCGGCGCGATTCTCGGGGCGGTGGCGCTGGCCACCATGCTGCTCGCGCCGGTGCTGCCGGCGGAGGTCGGGCTGGCGATGTTGCGCGTCAACTTCTTCCTGAACCTGCTGATCATCGCCCACGTGCTGCGCCACGCGGTCGGCACCTTCTTCCTGGTCGGACTGCTGTTCGCCTTCGGCTACGCGCTCCTGCTGAACAAGTTCTTTCGCTTCGCCGACGCCCTGCTCGGCCTTGGCACCACCTGAGCGCGGGACCATGCACGTACACATCCTCGGCATCGGCGGCACCTTCATGGCGGGGGTCGCGAGGCTCGCGGTCGAACTCGGCCACCGGGTCACCGGCTCGGACGCCAACCTCTATCCGCCGATGAGCGATCAGCTGCACGCGCTCGGCGTCGACGTGCATCTCGGCTACGGTATCGAACCCCTGCGTGCTCGGCCCGACATCGTGGTGGTCGGCAACGCGCTGTCGCGCGGCAATGCCTGCGTCGAGTACCTGCTGGATGAAAGCCTGCCCTACACCTCGGGTCCGGCCTGGTTGCACGATCACGTCCTGCCCGGGCGTCATGTGATCGCGGTGGCAGGCACGCACGGCAAGACCACCACCTCGAGTCTGGTCACGTGGATGCTCGAGCACGCCGGGCTCGCGCCGGGCTTCCTGGTCGGGGGCGTGGTGGAGAACTTCGGCGTATCGGCGCGGCTGGGTGCGCCGACGGCGCCCTTCGTGGTCGAAGCCGACGAGTACGACACGGCGTTCTTCGACAAGCGCTCGAAGTTCCTGCACTACGCGCCGCGCACGCTGCTCATCAACAATATCGAGTACGACCACGCCGACATCTTTCCCGACCTCGCGGCCATCCAACGCCAGTTCCACCACGTGGTGCGCCTGGTGCCGGCCAGCGGCGCGATCGTGCATCCGGCGCCGGCCCCCAACATCGATCAGGTGCTGGCCCAGGGCAGCTGGTCACGGGTGGTGCGCTTCGGGTCCGAGGCGCCGTGTGAGTGGCGCTATGCCTGGCAGCCGACGTCCGAGTCGCCCCTCGTCGTACGGGACCCGTCCGGCGCGGACCATGCGCGCGGCACGCCGCTGCTCGGGGCGCACAACGCGCACAACACGGTCGCCGCGCTCGCCGCCGTTGCCGAGGTCGGCGTGCCGGCCGCCACCGGGCTCGCGGCGCTCGCCGGCTTCGCGAGCGTCAAGCGACGCATGGAGCTGCGCGGCACGCGGCACGGGGTCGCGGTCTACGACGATTTCGCCCACCACCCTACCGCCATCGCGGCAACCATCGCCGCGCTGCGCTCGCGGGTGACGCCACCGGGGCGCATACTCGCGGTGAGCGAGATGCGTTCGAACACCATGCGCATGGGCGTGCACCGCGACGCCCTGGCCGGGGCTTTCGCCGCCGCCGACCTCACCTACGTGGTGGCGCCGTCGGATCTGCCCTGGGACCTTGGCGCCGCGCTGGCACCCCTGCCGTCCCACGCCGTGTTCGGCGACACCGCCTCGCTGATCGACGCCGTGGCGGGCGCCGCGCGCCCCGGTGACGCTGTCCTGGTGATGAGCAATGGCGGCTTCGAGCGCGTGCACGAGCGTCTGCTCGAGGCCTTGGGAGATACCGAATGAGCAACGCCGACGCCACCAGCGAGCGTCTGCCGCTGTTTCCGCTGCAGACCGTGTTCTACCCGGGCACGCTCCTGCCGCTGCGCATCTTCGAGACGCGTTACCTCGACATGGTGAGCGCCTCGCTGCGTGCCGGGCAGCCCTTCGGCATCGTGCCCATCCGGCGCGGCCGCGAGGTGGGCGCGGCGGCCGAGTTCCATGCCATGGGCACGCTCGCCAGCATCACGTCGTTCGACCGCGGCGACGACGGCCTGCTGCACCTGGTGGTGGAAGGCGGTGAGCGCTTTCGCGTCACCGCTCACCAGGTCATGCCGGACCGGCTCACGGTCGCCGACCTGGTCCGTCTGCCCCCCGCGGCCGATGGCAGCATTCCCGAAGATCTCAGTTACCTGCGAGCGCTTCTGCAAGAAGTCTACGAGCGGAATGCCGGGGCCGTGCCCTACGCCGCGCCGCGTTGGGACAGCGCGCTCTGGCTCGCCTACCGGCTCGGCGAACTGCTGCCGCTGCCGCTGCCGAACCGGCTCGCGGTGCTGGAAGCGGCGGACGGCGCCGCGGCGCTCAGGCTCATCGACGCCGCCCTGCGCGCCCAGGGCGCGAACCCGCCGCCGAGCATGCACTGAACGGCACACCCCACAACTGGCTGCGCCGCAAGTTGCTGTGCCCCCCAATCTGTGCGATTTTTACCGCCACGCTGATCACCCTGCGCGTAGCGCAAAAAATGACAAGAACGAGAATCTCGCGTGCGCCGGCCGAGGCCGCGCCCGTGGTTGCGCTCGTCCTCACGTTGGTCCTCTTGCTCGTCGCCGGCGCGCCGGTGCGCGCCGACGTGCTGGAGAAGCGCAGCAGCGACTACAAGTGGCGCCTGTGCCCGCCGGCCATCCTGGTGCCGACCGCGCCCGGCTATGGCGACCAAGCCACCAGCGCGGACAACACTGAAGTGCGCGCCGACAGCGTGCGCGTGCTGAAAGAGGGCCTGAGCCAGTTCTCCGGCGACGTCGAGGTCATTCGCGGCGCGCAGGCGCTGGGCGGCGACGTCGTGACCTACGATCGGGAACGCGATCTGTTCACCGCCGAAGGGCGCGCTCACCTGTGGGACAAGTCGCTGGTGTGGTCGGGCGCCGAGGCGCTCTACGACCTGAAGAGCCACGTCTCGAAGCTCAAGGACGGCGACTACTGGGTCCATAACGGCCATGGTCGCGGCCACGCGCGCAGCATGCGCAACGACATGGACGAGAACGTCACGGTCCTGAAGGGCGTGGACTACTCGACCTGCCCGCTGTCCGACGAGACCTGGCGCGTGTCGGCGAGCCGCATCCGGCTGGATCACACCAACGAGCGCGGTTCGGCGACCAATGCCGTGCTGCGCGTGTACGACGTGCCCATCTTCTACTTTCCCTACGTCAACTTTCCGATCAGTGACCGGCGCAAGTCGGGCTTTCTCTCCCCGACCTTCGGCAACACCAACCAGTCCGGCCTGGACATCCAGCTGCCCTACTACTGGGACATCGCGCCGAATCACGACGCCACCCTGACGCCGCGCGTGCTGACCGATCGCGGCATGATGATGAATGGCCAGTACCGCTACCTGGACACCACCTACGATGGTCAGTTGGACGTCGAATACCTGCCGTCCGACGACCTGCGCGACGGTGAGTCGCGCTCGCTGGTGTCGTTCAAGCACCGCCAGCGCATGTTCGACAACCGCGGCCGCCTGCGCATGGTGGTCAACAACGTGTCCGACGATCGGTACTTCGAAGACTTCGGCGGCAGCATCGCGGCCACCAGTCAGCGCTTCCTCGACCGGCGCGCGGACTTCCAGTACCGCGCGCCCGGCAACTACTACCGCATCCGCGGCGTGGTGCAGGCCTACCAGACCATCGATAACACCCTCGCGCCGGGTGTCGGTCCCTATCGGCGCCTGCCGCAGCTCATGTTCGATGGACGCCTGCCCGGCACCATCTTCGGCTTCCAGCCCGACATCAAGGCCGATACCACCTATTTCGATCGCGATGCCAGCGTCACCGGCACACGTATCGACGTGGAACCGGGCATCACCTACATCTTCAATCGGCCCTACATGAGCATTCGGCCGAAGATCTCGGTGATGCAGAGCGAGTATTACCTCGACGACCCGGCCGGCATCGCCGAGGAGCGCATCTCGCGTACAGTGCCCATCTTCAGCGTCGACAACCAGTTGTTCCTCGAGCGGCGACTCAACTTCGCCGACGGCGCCGGCATCCAGACCTTCGAGCCGCGCGTCTACTACCTCCTGGTGCCCAAGGTGCAGCAGGACGACATCCCGCGTTTCGACTCGGGCCTGTACACCACGTCCTTCCTGAACCTGTTTCGCGACAATCGCTTCTCGGGCGAGGACCGCGTGGCCGACGCCAACCAGGTCGCGACGGCCATCACGTCGCGCATGATCGACGTGCAGACCGGGCGCGAGCTCTACCGGGTCAGCGTCGGCCAGATCTACTACTTCCGCGATCGCGAGGTGCTCCTGCCGAACGAGCGGGCGCAGACCGCCGGCGCCTCTTCGTTCATCTCCGAGGTCTCGACCAACATCATCGACGACTGGACCGCGCGCGGCGTGCTGCAATGGAATCCCGACGATTCCCGCACCGACCTCGCCTCGGCCACGCTGCGCTACCGCCCCGACCTCGACACGGTGCTGAATTTCAGCTACCGCTACCGTCGCACCGTCAGCGACATCGAGCAGACCGACGTCTCGCTACGCTGGCCGGTGAGCAACAACGTAGCGGTGGTCGGGCGCTGGAACTACTCGCTGCAGGAGAGTCGCGCGCTGGAGGCGCTGGGCGGCGTGGAGTACGAGAGCTGTTGCTGGGGCGTGCGCCTGGTCGGTCGGCGCTTCCTGCGCAATGCGGAGGGCGATTTCGACAATGGCGTGTTCCTGCAGTTCCAGTTCCGCGGCCTCGGCGGCATCGGCAAGAAGTCCGGCTCGGTGCTGAACCGCGGCATCCCGGGCTACGAAGACCCGTTCCAGGAGTGATGCGGCCCAAGCGCGCGACCTTGGGTTACAATCCCCGCGCCGCGCGGCCGGCCACGCTCGCCCCCGCCGGTTCGCGCTCCGTGCTGGTCGCCCGCCGGAGATCCCGTTCCGCCACGCCTGATTCCCATGCCTGATACTCGCCTGCTCACGCCCCTTCGCATCGCTCTCACCCTGCTCACGCTGCTGGGCTTCGGGCAGGCGCGCGCCGATGCGCTCGATCACATCATTGCTGTGGTCGATGAGGACGTCGTGATGCAGAGCGAGGTCGACGAGCAGGTGGAGCGGGTGCGCTCGGCACTGCGCCAGCAGGGCACCGAGATGCCCCCCACCGCCGTGCTGGAACGCCAGGTGCTCGAGCGCCTTGTGCTGGAGAAGATCCAGATCCAGGTCGCCCAGCAGGCCGGCATGAAGGTGACCGAGAAGGATCTCGACAAGGCCGTGGCCGACATCGCCAAGCGCAACAAGCTCGAAATGGACAAGTTCAAGGAGATCATCGAATCCGAGGGCATCGCCTTCTCGCGCTTCCGCGAGCAGATCGGCGATCAGATCCTGCTCGCCAAGCTACGCCACGAGGAGGTCGAGAACCGCATCAAGGTCACGGACCAGGAGATCGACAACTTCCTGCGCAACCAGTCCAACGCCTCCGAGGCCGAGCAGGAGTTCCGACTGTCGCACATCCTGATCTCGATTCCGAGCGGCGCGAGCGAAGAGGAGATCAAGGCCGCGCGGGCCAAGGCGGAGGACGCGCAGCGGCGGGTCGACGCGGGTGAGGATTTCGGCGACATCGCGCTGCGCATGTCCGACGGTCAGCAGGCGCTGGAGCGTGGCGACCTGGGCTGGCGCAAGGGCGGTGAGATCCCCTCGCTGTTCGCCGATGCGGTCAGCACCATGAAGGTGGGCGAGAACAGCGGCATCATCACCAGCCCCAGCGGCTATCACATCATCAAGCTGGTCGACAAACGCAGCGGCGAGCAAATCATGGTGCAGCAGCGCCGAGCGCGGCACATCCTGATCAAGCCCAATGCGCTGATCACACCCCAGCAGGCGGTCGATCGCCTGAACCAGCTGCGCATCCGCATCGAAGGCGGCGCGGATTTCGCGCAGCTCGCGCGCACCAATTCCGACGACCGCGGCTCGGCGCTGAAGGGCGGCGACCTGGGTTGGGTGAGCAAGGGCCAGATGGTGGCCGAGTTCGAAGAAGTGATGATGGCGAGCCCCATCGGCGCGATCAGCGCGCCGTTCCGCAGCGAGTTCGGCTGGCACATCCTGCAGGTCACCGACGAGCGCGAGTACGACGGCACCGAAGAGATCAAGCGCGACCGCGCGCGCCGCGCGATTCGCGACCAGAAGGTGCAGGAACGACAGCAAACCTGGTTGCGCAGCCTGCGCGACGAGGCGTATGTCGAATTCCGCGACAAGTGAGGCGCCACCGGCGCTGGCGCTGACACCCGGCGAGCCCGCCGGCATCGGCCTCGACCTGGCGCTCGCGCTGACGCAGGCGCCGCTGGCGGCGCGCCTGGTGTGCTACGCCGACCCCGCCCTGCTGGCAAGCCGCGCGCGACTGCTCGGGGTCGAGGTACGCCTGCGCGAACTGGCCGATGCGCGCGACGCCAGGCTGACCGAACCCGGCGTCCTGCAGGTGCTGCCCGTGCAGGCGGCGGCCCCGACGCAGGCCGGCGTCCTCGACCCACGCAACGCCCGCTACGTGCTCGCCTGCCTCGATGCCGCGGCCGACGCCTGTCGCGCCGGCGTGCTTCAAGGGCTGGTCACCGGCCCGGTGCAGAAATCCCTGATCAACGACGCCGGCATTCCGTTCTCCGGCCACACCGAGTATCTCGCCGAGCGGCTGGGCGCGCCCCTGCCGGTGATGGTGCTGGTGGCGGGCGAATTGCGCGTCGGCCTGGTCACCACCCACGTGGCGCTGCGTGACGTGCCGGCGCTGATCACGACCGAACGTGTCGTCGCGACGCTCGACATCATCCTGGAGCAGCTGCGCGCGCAGTTCGGTCTTGCGCACCCGCGGGTTGCCGTGTGCGGCCTCAATCCCCATGCCGGCGAAGGCGGCCACCTCGGCCATGAAGAGCGGGACAGCATCGAACCGGCGATCGCCAGGCTGCGCGCGCGCGGCTGGCAGGTGGACGGCCCGCTGCCGGCCGACACCGTGTTCGCCGCCGAGCAACGCAGCGGCTACGACGCCATCGTCGCGATGTACCACGACCAGGGACTGGCGGCGTTGAAGGCACTCGGCTTCGGCGAGTCGGTCAACGTCACCTTCGGCCTGCCGATCATCCGGACGTCCGTGGACCATGGCACGGCGCTGCCGCTGGCCGGCACCGGCCGCGCGCAGGTCGGCAGCCTGCGCGCCGCGACGCAACTCGCGCTGATGCTGGCCCGTGCTGCCCGTGCAGCCGACTGAACCTCACGTCCATCGCAAGCGCTTCGGCCAGCACTTCCTGGTCGACCAGCACGCCATCGCCGAGATCCTGCGGGCCGTGGACCCGCACCCGGGTGAACCGCTGCTCGAGATCGGCCCCGGCGAAGGCGTGCTGACGGCGCCGTTGGTGGCGAGCGGCGCCAATGTGCACGCCATCGAGATCGATCGCGACCTCGTGCAACGCCTGCGCGCGCGCTTCGCCCAGCAGACCAACTTCACGCTCCACCCGGGGGACGTGCTCAAGTTCGACTTCACGGCCCTGCCGCCGGCGCCGGCCGGCTGGAAGGTGGTCGGCAACCTCCCCTACAACATCTCCACGCCGCTGATCCTGGCACTGCTGCGCCACGTGGGGCTGTTTTCCCGCCTGGTGGTGATGGTGCAGCGCGAGGTGGCCGAACGCCTGGCGGCGCCGCCTGGCGGCGACAGCTATGGCCGGCTGAGCGTGATGGTGCAGCGCCGCTGCGAGGTGCGGCCCGTGCTGGACCTCGGCCCGTACAGCTTCGACCCACCGCCCAAGGTGGACTCGAGCGTGGTCGAACTGCGGCCGTTCGCGGAAGCGCGCGACGAGGCGTTCGAGGAACGCCTGGGCGACCTGGTGCGCATCGCGTTCTCGGCGCGTCGCAAGACGCTCGGCAATGCGCTCAAGGGTGCGGTGGCCCGAGCTGACATCGAGCGTGCCGGCATCGACCCGGGCCTGCGCGCCGAAGCGCTGTCGGTGGAGGATTTCGTCTGCCTCGCGCGTCTGCTGGACGCCGATCGCAGGCACGACGCCGAAGCCTGAGCCGCCCGATCGCCCCCGCACTGTTACCCACAGATTCTGTGGATAACCCTGTGCAGGACAGGTGCGCTGCACCCCGTCTCGCGGGACACCGCAAGGATTCCCTTCGAATTGGCCAAGAATTCGCCAATTTCGCTTATCGGCATTTTAAAACAATAAGTTATATCGCACACCGCGGGTAGATTCGCGGCAAGTTCCGGTAAGTTGAAGCCGCCGTCGGCAGGTCGCCGCGCAGGTGTGCATAACGCGCGCTCGGCGCTGCCGGAAATTCTCAAAGACCGGCGGCAAGTCGCTGGCGCAATTCGGCGATCACGGCGGCAGTGCGCGGCTCGCGCGCGTGCCAGCGGCTGAACGCCTCGGCCGCCTGCTCGACCAGCATGCCGAGGCCGTCCAATACCCGCGCGGCGCCATTGGCGGCGGCCCAGGTCATGAAAGCGGTGGGGCTGGCGGCATACATCATGTCGTAGCACACGGTATGCGGCCCGAGGAGACTCACATCGACCAGCGGTAGCTGACCGGCGAGGCTCGCGGCGGTGCCGTTCACGACGACGTCGCAGGGCGCGCCCGTGGCGCCCCAGGGCAGCACGTCGACCGGCGCGCCGGCAGCCTGCCAGGTCTCGGCCAGGGCCTGTGCCCGCTCGCCGGAGCGGTTGGAGATCAGCACGCAGGCCGGCTGCGCCTCCAGCAGTGCGGGCAGGACGCCGCGCGAGGCCCCCCCGGCGCCGAGCAGCAGCACGCGACGGTCGCGCAACGGTACCTGGTGGTTGACGGTCAGATCGCGCACCAGGCCGACGCCGTCGGTGTTGTCGGCGTGTACACCGTCGGCCTCGAACCACAGAGTATTGGCGGCGCCCGCGCGCGAGGCGCGCGGCGCCGTCGCCACGGCCAGTGCGAAGGCCTCTTCCTTGAGCGGCACGGTGACGTTCATGCCCCGGCCACCCAGGGCCACGAACTCCTGGACCGCGCCAGCGAGGTCGCCCGGCCGCACCTCGACCTTCTCGTAAAGAAGCTCGATACCGAACTGGGCGCCGAAGGCGGCGTGGATGAAGGGGGAGCGGCTGTGAGTGATGGGGCTGCCGACCACGCAGAAGCGCGGCAGGTCGCTCTCGGTGGTGAACCAGTGTCGCATGCAGCGGCCGGCCTCAGGCGCTGCCGGGCATCTGCTCCATCAGGCCACCCTGCAGGACGTAGGTCTCGAAGCCGCGCTCACCGAGCAGGAAGGCGGCGGCGGAGCTGCGCCTTCCGGTGTCGCAGTACACGATGTAGGGCACGTTGGGATCGAGCGCCTCGGTCTTCAGACGCAGCATGAACAGTGGAATGTTGATGCTGCCGGCGATGCCGTTGTTGGAATGCTCGCTCTCAAGCCGCACGTCGAGCAGCCTGGCACCCTTGGCGACCCGCTCCTTGGCCTCGTCCAGGCTCAGCCAGTTGAGCATCGGCTCCTTCAACAGGGCGTTGAAGTTCTCCTTGGAGAGCCGCATCAGGATGCCTTCGGTCTCCATCACGATGGTGGCGTTGCGCTTGGCCTCCGACAGCAGCGCCTCCTCGCCGAAGGCATCGCCGTCCTTCAGCGTGGCGAGGGTCAGTTCCGCGCCGGTCTTCGACGCGCGGGTCACCTTGGCCCTGCCGTGCTTGATGATGTAGTAGAAATCGCCCTCGTCGCCCTGGCGGATCACGACTTCGCCGGCGCGCACCGGGAGCTCCTGCATGCGCATGAACATCGCCTGGATGTTTGCGGGCGGCACCTGCAGGAAGGCCTGCGACTGCAGGATGCGGGTCATCCAGTCGCAGTCGGCGTCCTCGTCACCCTCGCCGACGACTATTTCGTTGACTTCGATACCGGAGAGCTGATCCCAGGTGAGCAGGATGTCGAGCAGATCGCTGTCGAAGCGCGTCAGTTTGCAGGGCGTCTTGGTGCGCGCCGTCTGCTTGCGCGGCTGGGCGTTGGCCAGGGGGTGCTTGGCGGCATCGGAGCCACCCCGCACGACCACGCTGTGACCGGCCTCGTCCGACAGCACGACCTCTCCTTCCAGGAGATAGATGGTCTTGCGATCGACATCGCCGCTCTTGAAGATGATCTTGCCGGGCGGCGCCTCCTCGACGAAGGCCTTGCCGGACAGTTCCTGGAAATTCTCGGCATTGAGCGCGTTGGGCGGCACCAATGTCTTGAGGATGTTCTTGTCTACGAGCTGACCGTCTGCCATGGGGAGGATCGACTGTTCAGATGATTCCTTGGCCGTCGTGGAGGGATGCCGGGGCAGCGTTCCGCCGCCCGAGGCGCGAATCTTGGTGCTTGCTCCCTCGAGGGCCGCTGATGAGCGGCGCTCATCCGTTCGGCCCGCCAGACGTTAGCGGCCGCGTCGCTTGTTTATTCTATGCCGACAGCGCGACGCAAGTGAAAGCCTTTTTGCCCGCCCGTCACGCGCCGCGCGCGTGACGGGCGAGGCTCGCGCGCTACAGGATGTAGCCGCGCTCGTCGTGCTCGGCGGTGTCCAGGCCCTCGGTCTCGGCTTCCGGCATCACGCGAAGTCCGACCAGCGCCTGGGTGAGCTTCAGGAGCACAAAGGTCAGCACCGCGCAGTAAGCGCCGACCGCGACGATGCCGATCACCTGCACGGTGATCTGATCGGTCAGCGTGACGCCTTCGGCCAGCCCCTTGCCGCCCAGCCCCGGCGCGACCACCACGCCCGCGAGGAAGGTCCCGAGAATGCCACCGACGCCGTGCACAGGGAACACGTCCAGTGAGTCGTCGATACGCAGCACACGCTTGACCGTCTGGGTGCTGACATAGCACACCACGCCCGCCACCAAACCGATCAGCAGGCCGCCCAGAGGCCCGGCGACGCCGGCGGCCGGGGTGATGGTGCCGAGGCCCGCCACCATGCCGGTCACGATGCCGAGCACGCTCGGCTTGCCATGACGCAGCCACTCGATGCTCATCCAGGCGAGCGAACCGGCGGCGGCGGAGATGTGGGTCACCAGCATGGCCATGCCGGCGTCGCCGTTGGCCGCGACAGCGCTGCCCGCATTGAAGCCGAACCAGCCCACCCACAGCATGGAGGCGCCGGTGACCGTCATGGTGAGGTTATGCGGTGGCATCGCGGTCTGGGGAAAGCCACGCCGATTGCCGAGCATGAGCGCTGCCACCAGCGACCCCACGCCCGCATTGATGTGCACCACGGTGCCACCCGCGAAGTCGAGCAGCCCCATCTTCATCAACCAGCCGTTGCCCCAGACCCAGTGGCAGACCGGGACGTAGACGAACAGCAGCCACAGGGTGCTGAACACCAGCACCGCGGAGAACTTCATGCGCTCGGCGTAACCGCCGACGATCAGCGCCGGCGTGATGATCGCGAAGGTCATCTGGAACATGACGAACACCGACTCCGGGATGGTGCCGGTGAGGCTGTCGCGCGCGATGCCGGACAGCATCCACTTGCCCGCGCCGATGTACGCGTTCCAGGCGCCACCGTCGCCGAAGGCGAGGCCGTAGCCCGCCGCCATCCACAGCAGCGAAACCAGGCAGGTCAGCGCGAAGCACTGCATGAGCACCGACAGCACGTTCTTGCTGCGCACCAGTCCGCCGTAGAACAGCGCCAGGCCTGGCAGCGTCATGAAGAGCACCAGCGCGGTGGAGGTCAGGAGCCAGGCGCCGTCACCCGCGTTCAACGCATCGGCGCGCGCCGCCCATGGCGCACAGGCGAGCGCGAGCCCCAGAAGCTTGCGATTCATCTGAATATCCCCTAAGTGCGATTCGTCATTATTTTGCTCGTCGCGGCAGCCAGCGGCGGCCGTGGCGGCGCCCTCGGCGGCCCGCGCGCAAGGCTACGCGCCGACCGTCCGGAACAGGCTCCAACTGTGCAATGGATGTGCCGTTTCGGAGCAGGGCGGCAATGGCCATCCCTGCCCCGGCCTAAGCATAGGATTTATCTGGCGTTAGTTCTGCGGGGCGAAGCGCGGGAGCGCACCAGCGCGCGGCCGGCTCAGGATTGGATTTGCACCAAAGAAGTGCCTGCCCACACGCGCCTTGCGGTCGGCAGGCCACAGCGAGTGGCGGTGACCCGAGCGTGCGTGCCCGGGTCGGGCGCTTGGGACACTGCGGTCAGAGCGCCTCGGTGCCGGTCTCGCCGGTCCGGATGCGCACCACCTCCAGCAGTTCGGTGACGAAAATCTTGCCGTCCCCGATCTTGCCGGTGCCGGTAGCCTTCTTGATCGCCTCGATCACGGCGTCCACCTGGTCGTCGGCGATGGCCACCTCGAGCTTGGACTTCGGCAGGAAGTCCACCACGTACTCGGCGCCGCGGTAGAGTTCGGTGTGGCCCTTCTGGCGGCCGAATCCCTTGACCTCGGTCACCGTCAATCCCTGGATGCCGATTTCAGACAAGGCCTCGCGGGCGTCGTCGAGCTTGAACGGTTTGATGATCGCAGTGACCAGTTTCATGAGAGCTGTCCTCGTCGCAGAATCCGCGGGCCAGGCCCGGGCGCGATGGGCGCCGCGGGCAGGGTATGTGTCTTGCTACTTGCGGCGAAAGGATAAACGCTGGGCCCATGGGCTGGATACGCCTGCCCGTGCTGGCGCCCCGCGGGCCGCGCCTCGACGCGTCGCCAGCGCCCAAGTCCTCGCCTGCATGGCGGGCAGTGCGCGCGTCTTGCGGCCCATTCCTTTCGGCCTGACCCCTGACGGAACCAGGCCCGCTCGCCGAACGACGTCCGACGAGCCGCAGCGCCGACCTCGATGCACCATGTGTGCCAAGCAGCGCTAGGCGCTTGAAATGAAACGCTTACGCGGCCCGGACAGCGCTTGTCAGACACGGGCGACGTGCAGCGGCCTCGCCACCCGCACCATATGAAAGCACGCGCCTCGCGAGCGCACCTCAGTAGTGCATGCAGCGATGCTTGGCGTGGCGGCACGCGGCTGGTTAACCTTGCGCCACAGGAGGACCAGCGTGGTGGATTTGAAGCTCATCGAAAACATGGTGGAGCGCATCGGCGCCCTGCTGCCGGCGGACGTCGGCGCGCTGCAGGACGAATTCCGCGCCAACGTCCGCGCGGTGCTTGAAGCGACACTGGCGCGCATGGACGTCGTGACACGCGAGGAATTCGACGCCCAGGTGGCGCTGCTCCGGCGCACGCGCGAAAAGCTCGACCGCCTCGAGGCAACCTGCGCCGAGCTCGAGGCCTCGTCACGGGACTGAGCGCGACTCGACGCTCGGGCGTCGGCTTCGCTAGACTCGCTCGCGTCCGACGTCTCGGACACCTCGCAGGATGCGAGGTCGCACTGCAAGGGACCGCATGGCCATCGCACTCACCTACAGCCGCAGCCAGGACGGCATGGACGCTCTGGCGATCAGCGTCGAGACCCACCTGTCCAACGGACTGCCCTCGTTCACCATCGTCGGCCTGCCGGAGACCGCGGTGCGCGAGAGCCGAGAACGCGTGCGCTGCGCGCTGCTGAACTCCGGTTTCGAATTCCCGCAGCGACGCATCACGGTGAATCTCGCGCCCGGTGACATCCCCAAGGAAGGTACGCGTTTCGACCTCGCCATCGCCATCGGCATCCTGGCGTCGTCGCACCAGGTGCCGGTGAAGGCGCTCGCCGGCGCCGAGTTCATCGCCGAACTCGCCCTGGACGGCGGGCTGCGGCCGGTCGGCATGGCATTGCCGGCCGCGCTCGCAGCGCGCGAAGCGGGACGCGAACTCATCCTCGCGCCGGCCGATGCGGAAGACGCGAGTCCCATCCAAGGCGCGGAACTGCGTCCCGCGGTCGACCTGAGGGCGGTGTGCGATCATCTTGCGGGGCGTATCCGCCTCCTGTCGCCGGCCGCACCAACGCCGCGAGCCACGCCACGTACCCTGCCTGACCTCGCCGAGGTCGTCGGCCAGCATCGCGCCCGCCGTGCCCTCGAGATAGCCGCGGCGGGCGGCCACAACCTGTTGTTCATCGGCCCGCCCGGCACCGGCAAGACCATGCTGGCCTCGCGCCTGCCCGGCTTGCTGCCCGAACTTACGGAAGCCCAGGCCCTCGAGGTCGCGGCGCTCCATTCCCTGGCGGGCCAGGCGCCGCGTCAGCGCGAAGGCTGGTACGTGCCGCCGTTCCGCGCTCCGCACCACTCCGCCTCCGCCGTGGCCCTGTGCGGCGGCGGACGCACGCCGCGTCCCGGCGAAATCTCGCTCGCCCATCACGGCGTGCTGTTTCTAGATGAGTTGCCGGAGTTCGAGCGACGCGCGCTCGAAGCGCTGCGCGAACCCCTGGAGAGTGGCGCAATCACCATCGCGCGAGCGACGCGCGCGCTCAGCTTTCACGCGCGCTTCCTGTTGGTCGCGGCGATGAATCCCTGTCCGTGCGGGTTTCATGGCGACGGCAGAAACCAATGCATCTGCAGCACTGAGCGCATCACGGCTTATCGCGCCCGCATATCTGGCCCGTTATCGGAACGGATCGACCTCCACGTCGAAGTGCCGCGTCAAACCTTGGAACTGGTTGCAGTAGATCGACGTGAAGAGGAGAACAGCGCGGCGGTCAGTACCAGAGTCAGGCAACTGCGGGACCATCAGATCGCGCGCCAGCACAAGCTCAACAGCCAGCTGACGAGCGCGGAGCTTGCCCTAAGCTGCGCTCTTGCACCCGACGCGCGGCAGTTGCTGGCCCACGCACTTGACCGCCTTGGTCTCAGTGCGCGTGGCTATCACAAAGTGCTAAAACTGGCTTTAACGATCGCCGACATGGCCGGTGTGAAAACCATCGGTGAAGAGCACGTTGCCGAGGCAATAAGTTACAGGGTGCTGGATCGACGTCCACTCAACCGCTGATTCGCATCCTCGTAGCGCCCCACGCCACATCAACCGCCTCATCGCCAACGATCGATCCATGCCGAGCAATTGTGCCGTTTGTGCGCGAATGGCAAGCGGACGCCCGACCTGCCGGCACGAACGTGCCGCCGCTGTGACCAACTCGCCGTTGCACGCGCCTGTGCCGTCCTGCTGTGCGTGCCATCCAGAGGGCATTCGTCGATGGCGTATGGTTTCCTGGCGCTCACTCACGGCATTCTTGGGTCCGTTATAGACCTCTTGCGCAAAACCGGGATTGCGGCGCCGACGCACCGGCGATGATCGCTTTCACGAGCGGCACCACCGGGCCGCCGAAGGGGCTGGTTCGCAGCCACGGTCCGATCGCGGCCACGCACGACATCCCTTCATCCGTGCTCGGTCGACGGTCCGGCGAAGCCTGTCTGGCAACCTTGCCGATCTTCCCCCTCATCAATCTCGGCTGTGGTGCAACCACGCTCATTGCGGATGTGGATCTGCGCCATCCTGCGAAGGTCGATCCGCAGCGGCTCCTCCAACAGCTTGCGCGCTGGTGGGTGGAGAGCGCGGTCGCGGCACCAAAGCTCGTGGATCGCCTTGTCGATGCGTCCGGCCCGAATGATCCGAGGCTGCGTTCGTTACGCACCATTCACGTCGGCGGCGTGCCGGTGTTTCCAGCCCTGCTCGCGTCATTGAGACCCGTCGCTCCTGCGGTGGGTGGTAGTCGTGACGCACCAACCAGCACTACGGCTGCGGGCGTCCGACGTTCGGCGTGGAGTGTCGTGGGCGTTCCCGCGGAGTTTGACTCAAGTCGAGGAGATTCCGCTGGACGCGCGTCACAACGCAAAAGGTTGATTACGCGGCACGGCACCGCAGTCTCGCCGCCCGGCGTTGGCTGCTGCGCGAGGCCGCCGATTGAGTGCGAAATCAATCGTGTCCTGTGTCACCAATGCGATGCGCGGGGATAGCGCGCGCATCCGTCAATCTCATGCGGAACTGCGCGCATCGCGCGCGAGCGGTTCAGCGAATCATCACCCAGGTGCAAGTGGTGAACGGCACTGGGAACGACACGTCACTAACGGGTGGCGAGCCGCGACGGGTGAGATCGTTGCTTGCTTCAGGGCGGTCGCCCAGCCAGCCACCCGGGATCTGCGCCAGCGCGTAGCGCGTAGCGCGTTGCGGTGCAAAGGCAACGACCATCGCGACTCGACGCGTACGGACGTGCGTTCACGAAAATGACCTCGATCAGCACCAGAGCGTGTCCCGCCGCTAGCCTGGGCCTACGTCTGAAGCGGAGAGGATGCGGCCGTGAATATCTGGGGATCCGGGAGAACAAGTTCCGCAGATCCGCGCCGCCGGGCAGCGCCGGTGGCTTGGATTGTTCTGGCCATGATGGCGCTGGTCTTCGCTCCGTCGCACGCTTTCGGGCTGATCGTTTTCGCCAGTGACGCCTATTACTTTGGTGACGTGGCGCAGTGGAATCCTCCGCATGAGCCCTTCGCCGCCAGTTACGACGGCTACTACTCCGCAGACCTTAAAGGCGGGGTGATCTCATACCGGCAGGAGTGGTACTCCGACAACCTGGCCCACGCACAGGCCAACAGGGGCGAACTCGGGCTCAGCGCGGACTTCGACGGGTTCGGCTTTACTCTCGTCACGCACGATTTCTTCGCTGATGGACGACTCTTCGCCGGTACAGGAGCTGGAAGTGCCTTGGTCGCCAATTTCACCGTCTACTCCGACATCTACGACATGCTCAACGGCGCGGTGATCAACGACTTCAGGCAGAACTATCACATCGAGCTTGGGGCCAACGACTTTGCCGAGTTCGACATTGCCATCGCTGCCCGAAAGCTGGTGGCTCTCGTCCCGCCCGCACCTTCCGCAGGAAATCCCTGGCAGGTTTCCAAGTATCGCCTCGCTGCAGGAGTAAACTTCGACTATGCCTACAGTGGGCCGAACGCCTCGTTTTCGTTTGATTTCCTGCAGGCCTATGACCCGGCTCGACTGGACCGGCAAGGGCGGATGCTGAGCGGTGTGAGTGTATTCCCTTACTATCTAGCGCCTGAGCCGTCGGGCCTGGGGCTCCTGGCTGCCGGGTTGCTCGCGTTCGGCGCCACGCGGCGCCGAACGCCCCCTCTCTTCCTCGGCCGTGGCCGTCATCGAGACCGGACGCAAGCCGGGCTCTGTGACTACTCGCGCGGCGCGAAACCCAACTCGGTCGGGAACCCCTCCAGATCCGGCGGCGGGTAATAGCGGCCACTGCCGAGCGCGTCGACGCGCGCGAAGAAATCGTCGTCGGCGGCCAGGCCCGTCGGGCCGAGCTCGCGCAGGTTCATGGCCTGGCGATAGATGTTCCAGGAATCCGGACGCAGGTCGGCGGCGAGCTGCAGATGCACATCGCCCTCGGTTACATTGCCCGCCGCGCGCAGGTGATAGCCCAGTCGGAAATGGGCGTTGGCCAGGGCGACCTTGTCGTCCGGCAGCGCGAGATGGGCCCGTGCCTGCTCCGGGGTGAAGGCGTGACGACTGCGTGCGCCGTGCTGGGCCCAGTCGCGCACCGCCTCGACGTAGGTCCGTTTGGCCTGGGCCGCGAGCGCGAGGGCACTCTCCGGCAGGGTTCCGCTCGCGCGGTCGCGCGAACGCCAGGCGTCATGGGAGCCCGCCGTTTCGCTGGGACGCACGATGCGGCCTTGTTCGTCGATCCAGACCGCCTGCGGCACGTTGACCATGTTGTAAAGGTCGGCCACGTGATGTTCGCGATCGATCAGCACCGGGTAGGTGGGCCGCGCGAGCTCTATCCACTCGCGGGCGGTCTCCGCGCCGCGCGACTCTTCCGCCACCGCGATGACGATGAAATCTTCCTGGGCCAGTTCTGCGTACAGTGCCTGCCACACGGACAGGTCAAGACGGCAGCCTCACCAACTCGACCAGGTCGTGAGGAAGACGCGTTTGCCGCGGTAGTCGGACAGCGAGTGCAGGTTGCCGTCGATGTCGGGCAGCGTGAAGTCGGGGGCTTCCAGCGTGCAGAGGGCCCGTCCGCGATCGCTGGCGGCCGCGCCCAGCATCCAGGTCGAGCCGCTCGTGTCGTGCAGCACCGGGCGGCCCAGCAGCCGCCAGAAGGCAGCGAGGTTGACCGCGCCGTCGGCCAGGTAGCGCTCGGTTGCCGCGCGCGGCAAGGGCACACACATTTCGCCCTGGCAGAGGCCTTCCGGCTTCAAGGTCCAGCCGCTGGCGCGCGGCAGATCCGCGGCCGGCAGCCACAGGTCCTCGCCCGCGGCGCGCGCGGTGTCGACGCTGCTCACCCCGGCGTCGGTAAGTATGGTGGTCATGGTCATCGTCCTGGTTCTGGCAAAGAGTGGGCAGTCTAGCAGCCGGGCGCGTGAGGCCGCGTCGGACAGGACGTCAGCGCCTGGAACGTCGGGGCAGCCGCGATGGAATACTCAGACTGCCCCTGTGACCAGAAGCCTATACCAGGCGTGGCCGCCGAACGCCGCAACTGCACTCGGGTCAAGCTCGTGACCCTGTCCCAGGTGGAGATTTGCCTGCGTTGCCTGGCTGACGCTCGACCGTTGGCGAATCGATCCCCTTAAGCCGTTCCTGCGACCCTGTCAGTCCGCGAAATAGGCAGCCATGTTTTTCAGGTTGTACAACTTCGGGTAGTCGGCTTCCGGAATCTGACATCCCGTACGCTGACTCAGGGCGATGACCAGATTGAGGAAGTCCATGGAGTCCAGATCCAGGGCCTGACGCAGGTCGGAACTGTCATCCACTGCGCCGACATCGACCTCCGGGGCAATCTCGGCCAGCGCGTCGGCGACCATCGCGCGTATCTGCTGCTCGTTCATAGGGACTCCGGCGCATTGAGAAGACGTTCGATTTCGCTCAGAAACTGGCTTCCGAGGTGACCGTCGGAGACGCGATGATCCGCGGCCAGACTGACGCCAATGACCGGCTGTACCTGCACCTGGCCGGCCACTGCCCAGGGACGTTCGACAATCCTACCGAAACCGATCATGGCGACCTGGGGGGGATGAATGATGGGTTGCACCGTGTCGGCGCCGCGTTCGCCGAGACTCGTCACGGTGACGGTTGCGTCCACCATCTCCGACCTGCGCAGACCGCCTCTGCGTGCGCGTGCCACCACATCCCGCAGCGCTGACATAAGGGCATCGATGTTCAGCTTGTCGACGTCGTGAATCGCTGGCGCGACCAGGCCGCCGCCACGCAGGGCCACGGCCCAGCCGACGTGGATACCTTCACCAGCGCGAAAGGCGCCATCCTCATAGTAGCCATTGAGGCTCGGTGCCTTGGTCAGCGCGAGACCGACGGCGCGTAACAAGAGTGCTGCTGGCAAGAGGCGCGCTTCGACGCTGCGGTTCTCGTTTGCGCGCCCGAGCCAATCGAGGGCGGCTGCCATCGAGATCTGCTGCCCCAGGTAGTAATGGGGTATCTCGCGCTTGGCGCGGGCCATGGCGGTGCCGATGACGCGGCGCATGGCCGCCGCGTCGAAGCCGCCGGCGCGTCTACCCCGGGACACGCCGCCGAGGCCGGCAAGGTCGGCCAGCAGGACGGCGCCACCGGGGCCGCTGCCGTGCAGCGTGGCGAGATCGAGGCCGAGGTCGGCGGCACGCTTGCGAGCCGCGGGGCTGGCGCGCTGATGGCCGGAGTCGGTTGCGCCCCGAGGCGCGCCCGCGTCGAGTCGAGCAGTGCTGACTGACGGCGGCTCCGGCCTGAACGCAGGTGCAGGAGCCACCGGCAAGGCTTGCGCCTTTGGAGTGTCAGGCGACGCCTGGTGTTCGCTTTCGCCCTTGGTGCGCAGCCGCGCCAGCACCGCGCCGACCGCCAGCTCCGTATCGAGGGGCGCGACCAGGGCCTCCACCACCGCGTCCTCGAATACTTCGATCTCGATCGCGCCCTTGTCGGTCTCCACCACGACGATCACGTCGCCACGACGCACCGCGTCTCCCGGTTTCACCAGCCACTCGACGACCCGCGCCGACTCCATGTCCGGCCCGAGGGAGGGCATCAGGAAATCGCTCACGCGGGACGTACCACCTGGCGCACGGCGGCCACGATGCGCTCGGCGTTGGGCAGCGCCGCCTGTTCGAGATGGGCGGCATAGGGCATCGGCACCTCCGCCGCGCACACTCGCGCGATCGGCGCATCGAGCTCGTAGAACACCGACTCCACCAGCCGGGCGCAGACCTCCGCGGCGAGGGAACCGCTCTTCCAGCCCTCGTCGACGATTACGCAGCGATGGGTGCGCGCGACCGACGCCGCCACCGTGCCCATGTCCAGGGGACGCAGCACGCGCAGGTCGATCACTTCCGCCGAGATGCCGTCGCTCGCCAGGGTCTCGGCCGCCGCCAGTGCGCGGGGCAGGCTGCCGCCATAGGTAATCACCGTGACGTCGTTGCCCGGCCGTCGGATCCTGGCGTGCGTGATGTCGACCCCCTCGAGGTGCTCGTCGACATCCCCCTCGACGTTGTAGAGCATGACGTGTTCGAACAGCAGCACCGGATTGGGATCGGCCAGCGCGGGCGCGAGCATGTGCCGCGCATCCTCGACAGTGGCGGGCGCGAGGATGCGCAGGCCCGGGATGTGCGCGTACCAGCCCTCGAGGGAATGGGAATGCTGGGCGGCGAGTTGCCGGCCGGCACCGGTCGCCATCCGGATCACCAGCGGCACCGCGAACTGTCCGCCGGACATGTGCGGAATGGTGGCCGCATTGTTCATGATCTGATCGAGCGCGAGCAGGCTGAAGTTGACGGTCATGATCTCGACTATCGGGCGCATGCCCGCCATGGCCGCGCCGATCCCGGCGCCGACGAATGCCGACTCCGACAGCGGGGTGTCGCGAATGCGTTCCGCGCCGAACTCCGCGCACAGGCCCTTGCTCACGGCGTAACACCCCCCGTAGGCGGCGATGTCCTCGCCCATCATGAACACGCGTGGGTCGGCCTGCAGCGCGGCGCGTATGGCCTGCTTGCAGGCTTCACGGTAGGTCATGGTCGTCATGCCGGCACCTCGTCCATGACGACGAAGCGTTCCAGGTCCTCGAGCGCTTCGAGGTGGCCGGCTTCGGCGAACTCGATGGCCGCCGTCACCTCCGCTTCGGCATCGGCCTCGAGTCTTGCGACTTCATCGTCGAACGCCAGGTGGCTGTTCTCCAGCCAGGACTGAAAGCGCAGGATGGGACTGCGCTGCTTCCAGGCCTCGACCTCCGCTTTGTCACGATAAAGCTGGGCATCGAACATGGAGTGGGCGCGGGTACGATAGGTGCGGCATTCCAGGAACTGTGGTCCGCCACCGGCGCGCAGGGCGGCTACCGCGCGGCGCGCAGCCAGTTCCACCGCGATGACGTCGTTGCCGTCCACCGCTTCGCTCGCGACGCCGTAGCTGGCCGCCTTGGCGTGAATGTCGGTGACGCTTTCGGCGTGTGCCAGCGCGGTCCCCATCGAGTAAAGATTGTTCTCGCACACGAACAGCACGGGCAGTCGCCAGAGGGCGGCGAGATTCAGGCTCTCGTGGAATTCACCCTCGTCGACCGCGCCTTCGCCGAAGAAGCAGGCCGACACCGCGTCACGACCCTGCATCGTGTCGCCGAGCGCCGTGCCGACAGCCAGCGGCAGACCGCCGCCGACGATGGCGTTGCCGCCGATGAAGCGCAGCGCTCGGTCGAAGAAGTGCATGGAACCGCCCCGACCACGGCAACACCCTTCGACCTTGCCGTAGAGTTCGGCCATCAGGCGGTTCATGGGGACGCCGCGGGCAATGGCCTGGCCGTGTTCGCGGTAGGTGGCAATCACCGCATCCTGCGGGGCAAGCGTTGCCATCACACCGACTGCGATCGCTTCCTCGCCGTCGTAGAGATGCAGGAAGCCACGAATCTTCTCCCGCTGGTAGAGTTCGGCGCAGCGTCGCTCGAACACGCGAATACGCACCATCTGCGCAAGCAAGCGCAACAGGTGCTGGTGGTCCAGGTGGAGTTTGTCGCCGCTCATCGTTCGTCGCTCTCCAGGGTCGAAAGATCGCCCTCCGGCAGCCCCAGTTCGCGTGCGCGCAGGAGGCGGCGCATGATCTTGCCGCTGCGGGTCTTGGGCAGGTTCTCGCGAAAGGCGATCTCGCGCGGCGCCACCGCCGCGCCGAGGCGCTTGCGCGCGTGTCCCAGCAACTGCTTGCGCAGCTCGTCGCTCGGCGCGAAGCCGGCCTTCAGCGCCACGAAGGCCTTGACCACCTCGCCGGCCATCGGGTCTGGCTTGCCGATCACACCAACTTCCGCGACCGCCGGATGCTCCATCAGCGCGCTCTCGACTTCGAATGGTCCGATCAGGTGGCCGGCCGACTTGATCACGTCGTCGGCGCGACCGACGAACCAGAAATACCCATCGGCATCGCGGCGGGCAAGATCGCCGCTCAGGTACCACTCGCCGGCGAAGCACTTCTCGTAGCGCTCGTGTTCGTGCAGGTAATCGCGCATGAGCGACGGCCAGCCGCGCCTGAGGGCGAGCTCGCCTTCCACGTCGGGGTCCCCGATGATCTCTATGGCGCCACCGGTCGAGCGCTTGACGATGGCCGCCTCGATGCCGGGGATCGGCCGACCCATCGAACCGGGCTTGACGTCCTGGGCGGCGAAATTGCCGATCATGATCCCGCCGGTCTCGGTCTGCCACCAGTTGTCGTGAAAGGGCATGCCAAAGGCTTGCATCGCCCAGACCACGGCTTCCGGATTGAGCGGTTCGCCGACGCTCGCCATGAAACGCAGGCGCGGCAGACAGTAGGCCGCGAGCGCCTCCAGCCCGAGTTTCATCATCATGCGGATCGCTGTCGGCGCGGTGTACCACACCGAGATGGCTTCGTCCTGCAGCACGCCGTACCAGGTCTGTGCGTCGAACTCGGCTTCCACCACCAGGTTGGTCACGCCGTTGCTGAGCGGCGCGATGATGCCGTAGCTCATGCCGGTCACCCAGCCGGGGTCGGCGGTGCACCAGAACACGTCGTCGTCGTGGAGATCGAGCACGTAGTGGCCGGTGACATGGTGTGTGAGCACCGCCCCGTGGGCGTGAAGCGCGCCTTTCGGTCGCCCGGTGGTGCCGCTGGTGAAATGCAGCAGGGCAATCGAATCGGCATTGGTAGGCACGATCTCGAAGTCGGTGGAACATTCGGCGAGCAGCGTCGACCAGTCGTGCGTGCCGGGGACGCCGGCGGGCGCGCCGCTCTCCGTAAGGAGAATCACGTGCCGCAGCCCCGGCAGGCGCTCACGAAGGCTGGCCACCTTGCGTGCGTAGAGGGTGTCGGTGGTGACCAGCACGCGCGCGTCGCCGAGCGTCATGCGCGTGGCGAGGGGCTCCGGGCCGAAAGCGGAGAACAGCGGACACACCACCGCACCGGCCTTGAAGGCCCCGAGCACCGCGACATACAACTCGAGGACGCGACCGGCGAGCACGAACACCCGCTCGCCCGGCTGTACACCGAGCGCGACCAGGGCGTTGGCGAAACGGTTGGTTTCGGCGCGCAGTTCGCGATAGCTGAGCGTGCGCCGCGCGCCGCTGCGTCCCAGCCAGCGCAGTGCGACCCGCTCGGCCCGTGGGCCGGCGGCGTGACGATCGACGGCCTCGTGGGCGATGTTCAGACCGCCGCCCGGCAGGCCAGTCAGCATCGCGCGCGCGCTCTCCCAGGAGAATTCGGCACACACCCGACGATAATCATCGAGATGCGGAGCGGGTCCGCGGGCAGCGCGATCCTTGACGATGATGTCGTAGACGTGGCCTGACGCGTCGGCGGTATCTTGTCCGTTCATGCTCGCCTGACCTCGACACGGCGCGTGGCAAAGGTAATGAAGCGCATTACAGCGGTCGGGCACTCACCTCATCTTGATCCCGGTCAGCCGTCATCCCAGGGCGCGCGGCCGGCGGCCGCTCCGAGGCGGCGGGAACGCCCCGCACACACGGGTAATGGTCGGTTGGGATCGTCTGGCGGTCCTGGACACATCACATGCCGCGGTGACGCCTGCGCCAGGCATCGAGGCGATCGAAAGCGCGGTCGATGTCTTGTTCACTGACGCAGAAGGCCATGCGCACGTGGTGCTCGCCAGCCGGCCCGAAGCCCGCGCCCGGCGTGACAGCGACACCCGCCTCGGCGAGCAGCCGCAGCGCGAATTCGCGGCTGTCGTGGTGGCTGGCCACGATACGGGGAAAGACATAGTAGGCGCCCTGCGGGCGGCAATAGGCGAACAGTTCGTGCATCGCGTCTAGACGCGCGCATATCTGGTCGCGACGCGCCGCGATCACGCGCGCGCATTCCTGGCGATGGGCCTGGCCCAGGCGCAGTGCTGCGAGCCCCGCCACCTGGCTCACACGCGGCGCGCAGATGAGTTCCGCGTCATGCACCTTGACGGCCTCGCGCTTCAATTCTTCGGGCAGGACCATGTAGCCCAGCCGCCAGCCCGTCATGGCATAGGCCTTGGAGAAGGTGAACATGTACACGACACGGTCACCCCATTCGGGTTCGCTGCTCAGATTGAACAACGGCGTGGACCGATCGTGGACGAAGTCCGAATAGGGGTCGTCCAGGAGGATGAGAAAGTCGTGTCGTCGCGCCAGCGCGGCGAGCGCCAGCAGATCGTCGCGAGCGAAGATCCGGCCTGTCGGGTTGGACGGGTTGACCAGAATGACAGCGCGCGTGCGCCTGTTCACCAGGGCAGGGAGTGCGTCCATGTCGAGTTGCCAATGGCGCGCTTCGTCCAGGCGCCAGTAGCGCGGCACGCCGCCGGCGAGTTCGATCTGCTGTACGTGGGAGCAGAAGCCGGGGTCTGTGACGATCACCTCGTCGCCGGCTTCCAGCAGCACTTTCAGCATCGTGCTCATGGCCTGCATGTTGCCCGCGGTCACCAGGACCTGACGGTCCGGGTCCACCAGCACGCCGGTTGCCTCGTGGTGGCGCGCCGCGATCGCCGCGCGCAGTTCGACGATGCCGTCGGGCAACGAGTAGCGGCCGATATCCGGGTCCTGATCAAGTGCCTCGCTGACCGCCGCGCGTATCGGTGCGGGCGTCGCGAACGAGGGTACGCCCCAGGCGAGCGACACCGCGTCCGGCGTATGCGCGGCGCGCACCGCCATGTCCTTGATGACCGATGGTTCCATGCCCGCAACCGTGGCCGCGACCCGGCATCGATTCATCTCGCTGCTTCCTTCCTGGCTTATGCCGCCACACACTCTAGGCCACTGCGGCGAGGAGAAGCTGTCGCCGGTCAAGCAGCGGGGGGACCCAGGTCCACGGTGGCCGAAGCCCGGAGGGAGTGCGTGGCGGGGCGGGTTCGGCCGAGGGAGGCGGCACCCCGGCGCGGCCTGGAGGTATCGACGGCGGGTCTGACCTTGATCAGCACCGCGCGGGGCGCGCTTGCCTACCGTGACCGACGTCATTTCCCCATACGGAGGTCTTCTCGATGGCATTCCGAAAGATGACTTTTGGTTCCGCCGCGCGAGAGAAGGTCATGCGCGGTGCCACCGCGCTCGCCGACGCGGTGCGTGTCACGCTTGGGCCTCGGTCTAAATCGGTGCTGATCGAACGCAGCTTCGGCAAACCCATCGTGTGCAACGACGGCGTCACGATCGCCAAGGAAATCAATCTCGAGGATCGCGAGGAGAATCTCGGCGCGCAGATGGTGCGGGAAGCCGCTGAACGCACCGGCGACGCGGTCGGCGACGGGACGAGCACCGCGACCGTGCTGGCCCACGCGATCTACGCCGACGGCGTGCGCAATGTCACGGCCGGGGCCAGCGCCATCGACTTGAAACGCGGGCTCGACGCCGCGCTCAAGGTCGCGGTCGAATCGCTGCGAGGATTGTCGCGGCCGGTCGCAACGCGCATCGAGCGTGCCCAGGTCGCGACCATTTCGGCGCACAACGAGCCAGCGATAGGCGAGATCGTTGCCGAAGCGGTGGAGAAAGTGGGGCAGGAGGGCGTGATCACGGTGGAGGAGGCGAAGACCACCGACACGCAGCTCGAGACGGTCGAAGGCATGCAGTTCGACCGGGGTTTCATCTCTCCGTACTTCGTCACCGACACGGAGAAGATGGAGGCGGTGCTGGAAGACCCGCTGATATTGATTTCCGATCGCAAGATCACTCACCTGAAAGACTTTCTGCCCCTGCTCGAGGAGATCGCCAAGGGCGCGCGCGCGTTGGTGGTCATCGCCGAAGACATCGATGGCGAGGCGCTCGCGACGCTGGTGGTGAACCGCATCCGCGGTGTCTTCAGCTGCGTGGCGGTCAAGGCGCCCGGCTTCGGCGACCGACGCAAGGCGATGCTGGGCGATATCGGCATCCTGACCGGGGCCACGGTGATCACCGAAGAACTCGGGCTGTCACTGGAGAAGTGCTCGCTCGCCGATCTCGGTGGCGCGGAGCGGGTGGTGGTCAGCAAGGACCACACCACCATCATCGGCGGCAAGGGCGACAAGGCGACCATCGAAGGCCGGTGCAACGAACTGCGCCGGCAGATCAAGGACAGCAGTTCGGACTACGACCGGGAGAAGCTCGAGGAACGTCTCGCCAAGCTGGCGGGCGGCGTGGCCGTGATCCGGGTCGGTGCGCCCTCGGAAGCGGAGATGAAGGCGCGCAAGGATGCGTTCGACGACGCCATCGCTGCGACCCGGGCAGCGAGCGAGGAAGGCATCGTGCCCGGCGGCGGCCTCGCCCTGCTGCGCGCCATTCCGGCCGTCGAGAACGCCGCGGCCCAGGAGGAAGGCGATTTCCGCACGGGCATGCTCATTCTGCGCAATGCGCTCGAATCGCCGGCGCGCACCATCGCGCAGAACTCCGGCGTCGACGGCGGCGTAGTGGTCAATGCCATGCGCCAGAGCCAGGGCGCCGAAGGGTATGACGCCTCCTGCGGCAAGTACCTCGACCTGATGGCGGCGGGTATCATCGATCCGACCAAGGTGGTGCGGGTCGCGTTGGAGAATGCCGTGTCGGTCGCGAGCGTGCTGTTGTTGACCGAGGCCACCATGGTCGAGGTCAAGGACCCCGCCGAGCATACGCGTCTCCCTGCAGACGGCATGTAGATCGCCGCCGGACCCGTGGGGCGCGACGCCCAGATAGGGCAGCGGGCGACCGCAGCAGTCACGCGCCCCGCCCGGCGCCGCGCCGGGCGTGGCGCGGGGCCCATCAGCCGCGCCGTGCGGTCCCCCCGCGGATCACGCGGCCCGGCCGGACCCCGGTCAGTTCACCGTCAGCCTGCACGCACTGACCGCGCACATAGGTGCCGACGTAGCCGCTGGCGCGACACAGCATGCGCTGCTGGCCGGCCGGCAGGTCGTAGGCCATGTAGGGCGTGCCGGAGCCGAGACGCGTCATGTCGATGAGATTGAGATCGGCGCGACGCCCGGGTTCGAGCACGCCGCGATCGTTGAGGCCATACAGGCGCGCGTTGTCGCCGGTCAGCTTGCGCACCAGGAACTCGAGCGGCAGACGCTGCGGATCGTCGACATCGCGGTCGCGATACCAGTGGGTCAGCACGTAGGTGTGCACACCGCCGTCGCAGATGAAGCGGCAATGCGCGCCGGCGTCGCTCAGGCCCAGCACCGATAGCGGATGGCGCAGCATCTCGTGCACTGCATTGGCCGTACCGTCGGAATAGCCGACGAGAGTATGGACCAGGATCGCATTGCCCTCGTTCTCGAGCAGGCGATCGTAGGCGACTTCCCATGGGCTCCTGCCCTCACGCCTGGCGATCGCGGCCACGCTCGAACCCGCGTCGGGCATGTAGCTGAGCGGCTCGCTCGCGACGAACGTGGTGTCCCACAACAGTGGGCTCTTGTAGAGCAGCGAGAAACCGGTGTCGTGGGGATCCTGCTCCGCGAGGAGACGCGCGCGCAGGCCGGGTTCGGCCATGCGGCGCACGCGCTCGGCGGGCGGCAGGTCGGCGATCTCGGCGTAGCTCGGCATAAAGCGCCACGGATGTTCGCCCGCCATCGAGAACAGGATGGGAATCGGACGTCCGGCGACCTGCGGCGTGATCACCAGCCCGGCGCGCGCCGCGTCCTCGGAGACCGCGAGCTGACGGCGCCACTGACCGGGATCGGTGTTGTTCTGCGCGAGCAGGTACATCAAGGGGCAGCGCGAACGCTCGGCGACCTCGCGCAGGATGCGCATGTCGCGATTGAGTCCCTCTACATCCTCGCCGGCGGCACCGGTGAGCACCATCTCCATCAACCCGTGTCCGCTGTCCCTGACCGCGCCGGCCAGCGCGCAGAGTTCTGCGCTGTCGGCGAACGTCCCGGGCACGGGCACGCCGTCGACGTCGATGTGCACCGCGGTGCGCGAGGTGGTGAAGCCGAGGGCGCCGGCGGCCATGCCCTCGCGAATGAGCAGGGCCATGCGCCGCAGGTCATCTGCGCTCGCGGCCTCGTTGCTCGCGCCCCGTTCACCCATCACGTAGCACCGCAGCGCGCCATGCGTGAGCTGCGTGCCGATGTCGATGGTGCGCGGCATGCGGTCCAGCGCATCGATGTATTGCGGGAAGGTCTCCCACTGCCACTGCATGCCGGCGCGCAGCGACACGCCGGGGATGTCTTCGACGCCTTCCATGAGCCCGATCAGCCAGTCGTGCCGGTCGGGCGCCGCGGGCGCGAAGCCGACGCCACAGTTGCCGAGCACGGCGGAAGTCACGCCATGCCAGGTCGACTGCAGCAGTTCCGGATCCCAGGTCACCTGCGCGTCGTAGTGCGTGTGGATATCGACCCAGCCCGGGGTGACGGTGAGGCCGGCGGCATCGATGGTCTGGGCGGCGCTGCCGAGCCCGCGCCCGATGGCGGCGATGTGACCATCGCTGATCGCGATGTCGGCGGTATACGCGGCGTGGCCCTTGCCATCGACCAGCGTGCCGCCGCGGATGAGGGTATCGAATGTCGGCATGAAGGAACTCTCCCCGGTTGACCTGACGATGCGCGGCGCGACACCGAGACCTCCCCGAATCGGTCATTCGCGCCGGTTCCCGCAGCGCGAGAGCGCGAGAGGAACCGCATCGAGCCTAGGCAGGGCCGTCGGCAGATGCAAGGCGCATGTGCACGCCTACTCTTCCGGGTGTTCGAGTTGCTCGATGCTGCGCGGCCAGTCGTCCTTCAACAGGCGCGACAACGCCCGGTCGGCCAGCAGTCGCCCGCCGGTCTGGCAGCGTGGGCAATAGTTGGTCTCGTTGTCGACATAGCGGATGCGCTGGACCTGCGTGCCACAGTCGGGACAGGGCTGGCCGTAGCGGCCGTGCACGGCCATCTCCGGACGAAACGCCGTGACCTTGCCTGGAAACGCGCCGGCCGCTTCGTCGCGCAACCGCGCCAACCATTCGTCCAACACGGCGCGGGTGGCGTCGAACAGCCGCTCGAACGCCTGTTCGTCGAGGCGCGCGGTCAGGGCCACCGGCGACAGGCGCGCCCGATGCAGGATTTCATCGGAGTAGGCATTGCCGATGCCGCTCAGCAGGCGCGCGTCGGTCAGCGCGCGCTTGAGCGTGTGATTGCGTCGCGAGAGGGCCGCCCGGAACTGCGCCAGGGTGGCATCGCCAACTTCCAGGCCACCCGGATCGTGTGCGGCGAGTGCATCACGCCCACGCACGACATGCAGCGAGGCGCGCTTGCGCGTGCCCGCCTCGGTCAGGAGCAGCGTGCCGCTCGTGAAGCCGAGCACGAGCGCGGTCTGCCGCGTGATCTTCGCGGGCCACGCCTCCCGCCACTGCAGGCGCCCGGCGATCATGAGATGCGTGACGAACCAGAGGTCGTTGGAGAAACCGATGGCGATACGCTTGCCCAAGCGCTCGATCGCCGTTACTTCGGCGCCCACGGCCTCGCTCATACTCGGCTCGACGCTGCGCAGCAGGAACGGTGAGGCGACCCTGGCGCGCTCGAGACGCACGCCGCGGAGGCGCGACGTCAGTGCCTCGATGTAGAGCGTGATGTCCGGCAGTTCGGGCATGGGATCAAGCCCGGCGTGCAACACGCGACGGCGAAGACCCGCCTCTCACTCGGCCACGCCGAGCTTGATCGCCGCCTGCTGTGCGCGCCGCGCCTCCCCCGCGGCGAGGAGCGCCGCGCGGTTGTGTTCACCGACCTGCATATAGGCCTCCTTCCACGCACTCGAGGCGCTCCACACCTGCGGCGTGACGACGGTCGTGCGCGGTCCCCGCGCCTGTTCGACGAGGTCGAACGCGCGGTCGGCGATGTCCCGCTGGCTGGCCTCGTCCCATGGACGGCCACAGGGATTGCCCAGGGGAAAGTCGGTGAACAGGAAACGCGGCACGCCGCAGTGCTCGACGATGTCGCGCGCCGACCCCACCACCACGGTGGCGATCGCTGCGGCTTCGAGTGCGCGGGCGACCAGACTCACGGTCTGGTGACAGACGGGTCAGAGCGGCACCAGCAGCGCCACATCCACCGCCTCGTCGCGGCACCCCGCGACGATCGCGGGCGCGTCGCGCAGGGCGGTATGGCGCTGCGAGTACTCGGTCGGGACGCAGTAGAAGTGGGGCGCGAGCCCACCGATGCGCCCGCTGGCAACCAAGCGACCAAGCTGCCGCACCGGAAGGTAGCTCTCGCGATCGTCGGTGTGCGTGGCCTGCGTGTCCCACGCGAGGCCCTGCGTGTCGAGCCCCGCCGGGGGATGCGCGAGATCGCAGCGCGCCAGGCGCCGTCCGTGGCCCTGATGGCTCGCGTCGGGCATGGCCGTGGTGACCACGGTGACCCGACACTCGGCGAGTGGTTTGTCCAGCGCGTGGAAGGGCACGTCTTCATGATGCGCCCAGTGATACGGGCGCGCATAACCCTGCGCCGCGTAGAACTCGCGCGAGCGCGCCATGTAGAGAACCGGGTCCGTCGTGTCCATGGTCGTCCGCCCTGGGGATACTGCTGAGGTCGGTCGTGCCGTCGGCGCGCCGCAAAGCGACTCGCCCGCTGGCCGAATATCGGCGCAACGCTCTGCGCTTGCAAGCTGTCCAGGCGACGCCTCGAGCGCCGCCGGGTCAAGCGCGGCTTCCGGGCCAGACGCGCAACCCATGATCACGACCCGATTCTCGACAGCGAGGAGACCAGCACGCGGCCGTCTGCTCAGGCCGGCTTCCGCCCCTCCGCCGCCGCCATCGGGTCGTAACCGTCCTGCATGAACATGCGGTGCAGCTGACGACGGCGGACGCCCATGTTGCCGCCGTCGTAGAGCGGGAAGCACAGCGCGTCCTGCATGAGGCCGGCCAGCGGATGAAGATCGGTATAGCTGTCGACGCCCACCAGGCGCATCGCGTCGTACACGACCTGCACGCATAGTTCGGACGTGTAGACCTTGGTCATGATGGCGAGCTCCTCGCCCACCCGGTCCGTGTCGTCGAGGTAGTGGCAGGCCTTCCAGCTCAGGTAGCGCGCCGCCTCGATGCGCATCTTCAGATCGGCCAGCATGTAGCCGGCGTTCTGGTGCTCGATGATCGGCACCGTGCCCGAGCGCTTGTCCTTGCGCGCGAACTCGAACGCGCAGTCGAACGCGGCGCGCATCACGCCGGTGCACGCCGCGCCGATCAAGGCGGCGGTCCAGGAGAACGTGCGCGAGCACATGCCGATGCCGTCGCCGGGCTTGCCGATCAGGTTGTCGTAGGGCACGCGCACGTTCTCGAAGTGCATGACTGGCGAAGACGTCGCGCGGTGACCGGCGGTGTCGAGGAAGCCCGCGACCTTGACGCCGGGCGCGCGCCCGGGCACGACGATGACCGCGAGCGATTCCTGCGGCGGCCGATCCCCACCCACTCTGCAGACCAGGCTGACGAGGTCCGCGCCCTTGCCATCCCAGCCGCAAGCGTTGGTGGTGTAGTGCTTCCTGCCGTTGATGACCCATTCGTCGCCTTCACGCACTGCGATGGTCTGCACGCCCGCGTTGGGATCGGGGGTATCGAAGCCGGAGCCGCCGGTCACCTCGGTGAAGCCGAAAGCCGCCAACGGTGTGCCCTGGTTGCGGACGAACTGCGGCAGGAAGCGACGCTTCTGCTCCTCCGTGCCGTAGTTGATGATGGGTTCCAGCCCGAGGCCGGTGCCGAGTAGCGCGGAGGGCACGTTCACATCGACCGCGGCCAGCTCCTCCGTGGCGAGCGCAAGGTCGACGGTGGACATCGCGGTGCCGCCGTAGGCCTTGGGAACCAGGGCGGTGATGAAGCCGGCCTTGACCATCTCTTCGTAGATGGGCCGGGTCGCGTAGAAGCGCTCTTCCGGGCGCGCCAACGGCCCGATGATGCCGCGTACGCGGGCGAGATGCGTGGCCGCGAACTCGCGCGCGGACTGTTGGAGCGCCTTCTGCTCCGGGCTCAGGGTGAAATCGATGGCCATGGCGTCCTCACGTGTTGATCGAGATTCTTGGGCGGCAGTGCTTGCCCGACGCAGGCCGGGCGCTGTGCGACAGGGGCCAGCCGTGTGCGTCTGGCTGCAGCGCGCAGGCGTCCATATTGAAAGCGATTTGGCGCCCTGCTGCATTGCCGGCGCGCACCGAGGGAGTGCCCACCACGAAGACCAGGACCATGCATCACCTGCCGGCACGCGAACAGTTCAGCGACTGGTGCGAGTTGATCTGCGAGGCGTTCGCGACGCCGAGTCCCGATACGGCGAGCCGGAACGGCTTCGGCAGCGCACCGCGATTTGTCCCACCGTGCATGCGCGTGGGCCGCGCGACGCCGCCGGGTGCGGCGCGGCGCGGTTTCCTGCGCCGCCCGCGCAAGCCATAATCCCGACCCGATTTGCAACACCGAGGAGACCGGCGAATGAATGCGTGGGAGATTCAATCAGGCGGCGGCATCGACGCGCTCGTGCCCGTGACCCGCGACAAGCCCGCGCCCGGTCCGTACGACATCGTCGTGCGCGTCCGCGCGGTGTCGCTCAACTACCGCGACCTGCTGCACGTGCTGGGCGTGGTGGACCAGGATCGCTGGCCACTGGTGCCTTGTTCGGACGGCGCCGGTGAGGTGGTCCAGGTGGGCCCCGCGGTGACCCGCTTCAAGGTCGGCGACCAGGTCGCGGGCACCTTCTTCCAGCGCTGGCAGGCCGGCCGCATCAACGCGGACGTCATGGGCTCGGCGCTGGGCGGCACCATGCCCGGCATGCTGGCCGAGCACGTCTGCCTGCACGAGGACGGCGCGGTGCACGTGCCGCCGGGGTGGACGGCGGCCCAGGCCGCGACCCTGCCCTGCGCGGCACTCACGGCGTGGCACGCGCTGGTCGCCAAGGGCCAACTCATGGCGGGCGAGACGGTGCTCGTGCTCGGCACCGGCGGCGTGTCGCTGTTCGCGCTGCAGATCGCCAAGATGCACGGCGCACGCGTCATCCTGACCTCGAGCAGCGACGCCAAGATCGAGCGCGCCCGCGCGCTCGGCGCAGACTGGACCATCAACTATCGCGACACCCCGAACTGGGACCAGGCGGTGCTCGAACTGACCGGCGGCCGCGGCGTCGACCACGTGGTCGAGGTCGGCGGCTCCGGGACGCTCGCGAAGTCGATCAACGCCACCGCCTACGGCGGCCACGTGTGGCTCATCGGCGTGCTGACCGGCTTCGACAACGCGGTCGATCCGATGCCCGTGCTGTTCAAGAGCGTGAACGTGCAGGGCATCTACGTCGGCAGCCGCGAGATGTTCGAGAACATGAACGCGGCGTTCAGCGCCAATGGTCTGCAACCCGTCATCGATCGCAGCTTCCCGCTCGCCGAGGCGCGCGCGGCGTTCCACTGCATGCAGCAGGCGGGACACTTCGGCAAGCTGGTCATCGAGCTATGACCATGCGCCCAAGGTAAATACCTTGGAAGGTCGATCGGCCGCCGCGCATGGCGCGGGTATGCTGCGGCGGCGATAGATTAGGGCGCAGCCCGGGAGCACGCCGCGCCTGGGTCGTGAGTCACCGCCAACCGCTCCACGGGTGACAGGCAAACGCACATGACCAGGTCGAGTCTCGACATCGAAGCGCTCCGCGCGAAGTACGCCCTGGAGCGGGCACGGCGGCTGCGCCCGGCCGGCACCGATCAATACAGGTATGCCGAGGGCGCGCTCGCGCCGCTGGAGGATGATCCCTACGCCCCGGCGCCGGCCCCGCGCCCACCGCTGGACGAGATTCTCGACGTGCTCGTGATCGGCGCGGGCTTGGGCGGCCTGCAGCTGGGCGCGGCGCTGCGCCGCGAGCGCATCGACGACTTCCGTATCGTCGACGTGGCCGGCGACTTCGGCGGCACCTGGTACTGGAACCGTTACCCCGGGCTGCGCTGCGACGTCGAGTCCTACATCTACCTGCCGTTCCTGGAGGACACCGGCTACGTACCGACGGAACGTTACGTGCGCGGACGCGAGATCCTCGCCTACTGCCAGCTGCTCGGCCGGCATTTCAGCCTGTACGAGCGCGCGCTGTTCCAGACCGGCGTGACCGGCATGCAGTGGGACGACGCCGCGGCGCGGTGGACCGTCACCACCGATCGCGGCGACACCTTCCGCGCGCGCTTCGTGACCACGCAGAGCGGCATCTTCAACCGCCCCCAGCTGCCCGGCATCGAGGGCCTCGAGACCTTCCGTGGCAAGATGTTCCACAGCGCGCGCTGGGACTACGAGTACACCGGCGGCGATACCCATGGCGATCTCCGTGGACTCGCCGACAAGCGCGTCGGCCTGCTCGGCACGGGCACCACCGCGCTGCAGGTCGTGCCCGAAGTCGCGAAGAGCGCCCGGCAGCTCATCGTATTCCAGCGTACGCCGACCGCGGTCGGCGTACGCGACAACGGTCCCACCGACAGCGCCTGGTTCGAGGCTTTGCCCCCGGGCTGGCAGCGGCAGCGCGAAGTGAGCTTCAACCAGCTCGCCAACGGCGAACGCGCGGAGTGCGCGGTGGATGACGGCTGGGCGCGCTACTTCAACCGCCTGATCGACGCGGTCGAGGCGCTGCCCGCGGACCAGCGCACGCCCACGGCCATCGGCGAGGCGCAGGAAGCGGCGGACTTCGCCTACAACGAACTCGTGCGCGCGCGGGTCGATGCCGAGGTCCACGATCCGCGTACCGCCGCGCTGCTCAAGGCCTATTACCGCACGCTCTGCAAGCGCCCCGGCTTCAGCGACGACTACCTGCCGGTGTTCAACCGACCGAACGTCTCGCTGGTGGACGTCAGCGAGGGAATCGAGCGCCTCACGGCGCAGGCCGTGGTGGTGGACGGCAGGCATTACGAAGTCGACTGCCTGATCTTCTGCACGGGCTTCGCCCTCGGCACGACCTGGACCCACCAGGCGGGCTACGACGTGATCGGACGCGACGGGCTGAAGCTGTCCGACAAGTGGGACCGCGGCCTGGTCACCTACCACGGGTTGTTCAGTCACGGCTTTCCCAACCTGTTCTTCATGGGCCTCACCCAGACCGGCACGACCATCAACGTGCCGCACATGCTGCGCGAACAGATCGAGCACCTGACCTACATCGTGCGGCGCTGCCTGGACGAGAAGCGCTCGCGCGTGGAAGCGACGGCGGCGGCGGAAGAGGACTGGCAGCGGCAGATCGCCGCCGTCAACGAACTGCGCCGGCCCTTCCAGGAGGCCTGCACGCCCGGCTATTTCAACGCCGAAGGGCGCGCCGAGGATCGGCGCAGCGCGATCGGCTCGGGGATCTACTTCCCCTCCACCGACTTCTTCCGCATGTGGGCGGCGTGGCGAGCGCAGGGCGATTTCGCCGGACTCACCGTCACCTGAAACGCGCGGGCTTACACTGCCGGTCAGCGGCGCGCGAGCAGCACAGTCCCGCAGCGAGGGGAGCCACGAACATGACTACCGACCAGGGCGCGCGGTCGCCGCGCACGACGCATCCAACCAGGCGTTCACTGCATCACACGGTACGAACCGGCGTGCTGCTCGCGCTCCTGCTCGGGGTCGGCGCGGCGACGCTCGCCGCGACCGAACTCGATACGCTGCTCAAGCAACTGCTCACGCTCGACATCCAGGCGGCGCCAGGCTTCAGCGCGCGTGTAGTGGTACCGCCCGGCGAGCTCTACGACCCGCTGGTGATGCACGCCCAGGGCGAGGCCGTGTGGCTGAACGACGATGGCAAGGAACGCGGCGACAAGGGCAGTCGCATGCTCGCCATCGATGCGACCGGCAAGGTCACCGTGCTGGTCGACGCCGACCGGATGAAACCGGTGAGCGCTGGCTTCGACATCGCGCCCGCCGACTTCGGCGCCTACGGCGGCCAGATCTTCGCGCTGTCGCAGCCCAAGGTCGGCTCGCAGAACCAGGTCGAGAACTACATCATCCAGCGCATCGACGTGCAGCACGGACAGGCGGTCAGCGTGTTCTGCACGCTGCCGGCCCTCGATGCCGAGAAGGTCAGCGGTACGGGCGTAGACGCCGGTTTCGGCCCCCCGGGCAGCCCCTTCACCGGCAAACTCTACGCCGTCACCAGCCACAACGGCACGATCTACGCCGTGAGCGCCGACGGCCGTTGCGCACCCTTCACCACTTTCGACGTGGAACGCCACGGTTCACCGCTCTACCTGGCCTTCGCTCCGGACGGCCGGTCCATGCTGGTCAGCGTGGTGCGCGGTGGACTGTATGCCGCGCGCGGCGCCGCCGTGCTGCGCGTGCACGCCGACGGCAGCATCGATCCGAAGGCAGTGGTCGAAGGCGGCACCATGCTCGGCGGTCTCGACATCGCACCGCCGGGCTTCGGTGAGCACGCGGGAGAACTGTTCGTGGTCGACGTCGGATCCTTCGAGATCCCCGTACCCCAGGGACAACGCCTCGCCGCCGACGGCAAGGTCTACCGCGTCGCGGCGAACGGCGAACTGGTGCTGGTGGCGAGCGGCCTGATCAATCCCTGGGGCCTGCGCTTCGTCGGCAAGCGGCTGTGGGTGAGCGACATCAACGGTGATTTCATCTACGGCAAGCGCGAGCTGCCCGACGGCTTCATCGTCGAGATCACGCCGCGCTGAGCGCGACGTCGTTCATGCCCGCGGCGGCCGCACCGTGAGCACGGGCACGGTGCTCTGACGCACGACCTTCTCGGCGACACTGCCGATCAACAAGTGGGCGACGCCTGTCCGACCGTGGGTGCCCATGACGATCAACTCGCAGCCCTTCTCGCCGGCGGCCGCGAGGATCTCCTGCATGGTGTTGCCGTCGCGCACTTCGCGCCGGACCTGCTCCAGCCCGCCGAGATAGCGCTGGGCGAACGCCTCCAGTTGTTTGCCGGCCTCCCCGCGGATATGCGCGATGCGTTGGTTGCGCAGGGTTTCGTCACCGTAGATCTCGTTGAAGTGCGTGGTGTCGACCACGGTCACGAGTTCTATGACCGCGCCCAGCTGCCGGGCGAGTCCCGCCGCCCATGCAGCCGCGGCGCCCGCGCACTCGGACAAGTCTGTGGGTACCAGAATTCGACTGACGGGATTCATCGCATGCTTCCTCACTCGGGCACGGTGTATGTGCCCCTCGGCGTTCGTGCTCACGCCGCACACGGCGGCGCGACGGCACTGTACAACAGCGATCCTGGACGCGCCGCAGGCGGCGCTTGCACCGCGCCGCGCATGGCGGTCAGATGCGCATCACATGCGCACTCGAGCGACATCGAGAACGTGCCTTCAAGGTGGGATAGCGCGGTGCTAGGCTAACCCACCATCTGGCCCGTGAGGGGAAGGGCATGAACCAGGCGGGCGGCGCCCACGGGCGACACCACACCATCCACGGGCGGCACCAGCACCTGGACTGGGACAATGCCCGTCCACCTGCGCTGACCGTGGCGCCCGGCGACATCGTCGAGTTCAAGGATATCGACGCCCTGTGCGGCCAGCTCACCCGGGACTCGACGGCGGCGGCGCTCGCGACCCTGGACTTCGCGCGCGTCAACCCGATAGCCGGGCCGGTGTACGTCGACGGCGCTGAGCCGGGCGATGCATTGAAGGTCACGCTGCTCGATTTCGCCGGCGTCGGCTGGGCATGGACCGGCATCGTGCCGGGCTTTGGCCTGCTCGCCGAGGACTTCCCGGAAGCGGCGCTGCACATCTGGTCCTACGACACGAGCTTCACACGGCCGGCGGCGCTCTCGCGTTTCGCCCGCGTGCCGCTCAAACCGTTCTGTGGCACGGTCGGCGTGGCCCAGGCCGCGCCAGGCGGCTTCTCGACACTTCCGCCCTACGCCACCGGCGGCAACATGGACAGCCGTGATCTCACCCTCGGCGTGTCGCTGTATCTCCCCGTGCAGGTCAAGGGCGCGCTGTTCTCCATCGGCGATCCGCACTGCGCGCAGGGCGACGGCGAGGTCTGCGGGTCGGCCATCGAGTCCATCGCCAGCGTGACCGCGCGCCTCGAACTGGTGAAAGGCGAGAGCCTGCGGTTCCCGCGCTACGAGACCCCGGGGCCGGTGACGCGGCATCTGGACGCCAAGGGATACGACGTGACTACGGGCATCGGGCCGGACCTCATGGAAGCGGCCAGGAACGCTGTGCGCGGCATGATCGAACTGCTGGCACGCACGCGCGGCATGGATCCGGCGCACGCCTACATGCTGTGCAGCGTATGCGCCGACCTGCGCATCAGCGAGATCGTCGACCAGCCGAACTGGGTGGTGGCCTGTTACCTGCCGCGCGTGGTGTTCGAGTGAGCCGCGCGGCGGAGGACGCCACGATGACAGCGCGAGCACCTGGACTGCAGGCCTTCATCGATGCCTTCCACGCGGCCATCCTGGCGCGGGCCGCGCCGGGCTCGCCCACCGCCGCCGCCGCGGCGCGCATCTTCGCCGCGCTCGAGGTCCCTGGTGAAGCGCGGCCCGTAGAGCCGCGGCGGCTCGGCTGCTGCGCGCACCTCGCGCGGGCGCTCGACCACGCGCAGGCGGCCGATGCCGTGGTTGCCAGGCTCGCCCGCGCGTTCGGCGCGTTGGAGCCGCACCTCGCGTGGAGCGTGCGCGGCAATGCCCACGACGTGGGCGAGCCCTTCCTGTCAGGTCACGCGAACGCGTACTTCATCGGGCCCGGCCAACTGGAATCGCGGCCGGAGGTGATGCTCGGCGTGAGCCTGATGGCGCCGCACATCAACTACCCCTACCACGATCACCCGCCGGAAGAGATCTACGTCGCGCTGTCACCCGGCGACTGGCAGCAGAACGCCGACCCCTGGGTCACGCCCGGGATGGGCGGGCTCGTCTACAACCCGCCTGGCATACGCCACGCGATGCGCTCAGGCCCGGCGCCCTTGCTCGCGGCGTGGTGCCTGTGGGTCGGCTGAGCGCGCGCGCCGCGTCCTGAAAGGGAGACGATCCGTGTCCAGTTTTGACGTCATCGTCGTCGGTCTCGGCGCCATGGGCAGCGCGGCGGCCCTGCATCTCGCGCGGCGCGGCGCGAAGGTGCTCGGGCTCGAGCAGTTCACCCTCGCGCACGATCGCGGCAGCTCGCACGGCGAATCGCGGCTGATCCGCAAGGCCTACTTCGAGAGCCCGGCCTACGTACCGCTGCTCGAACGCGCCTATGCGCTGTGGGACGAGCTCGCCGATTTCAGCGGGCGCGCCCTGCTCCATCGCACCGGCCTGCTCCTGGTCGGCCGTGAGGACGCGCGCGGCGCCACCGAGCGCGCCCGCGCGGTCGCCGAGAAACACGCGATCGCGGTCGAGACGCTCGATGTGGACGAGGCGCGCGCGCGCTTTCCGCAGCTCGTCATCGGCGCGACCGATGTCCTGCTGTGGGAACCGGGTGCGTGCTATCTCGAAGTCGAACGCTGCGTCGAAGCCCACGCCCGCGCCGCCGAACACGCCGGGGCACGGCTGTGCTTCGGCGAACGCGTGATCGCACTCGAGCAACAGGGGGCGGCGGCGCGAGTGGTCACCACCCACGGCAGCTACGTGGCCGAAAAACTGGTCATCACCGCCGGGCCGTGGGCGACGAAGCTGCTCGGCGCCCTCGGCCTGCCTTTGCGCGTGCACCGCGTGGTCCAGTCCTGGTACGCCGCGCCCGCGTCCTTCGAAGCGAGCGTCGGCATGCCGTGCTTCGCCTACGACACGGAGCAGGGGTTCTACTACGGCTTCCCGCGGCGCGGCGGCGAGATCAAGCTCGCCGAACACGCCGCCGACGACGAGGTCGATGCCGACACCGTCGACCGCGACGTGCGCGACGCGGACAGCGCGCGCACCGCGGCCTTCGCCGCGCGCAGCCTGCGTGGCGTGGGTGCGTCGCCGACCCGCGCCAAGGTCTGTCTCTACACCATGACGCCTGACGAACATTTCATCGTCGACCGCCACGAGCGGTTGATCT
Organism: Gammaproteobacteria bacterium; assembly: GCA_019747795.1. GTDB lineage: Bacteria > Pseudomonadota > Gammaproteobacteria > JADJYF01. The sequence goes on from JAIEQK010000018.1 coordinate 50,392, forward strand.
ACGCGGCGGGCTTCTCCGGGCACGGCTTCAAGTTCGCCCCGGTGATCGGCGAATCGCTCGCCGAGCTCGCGCTCACCGGCAACACGACGCTCGACCTGGGATTCCTACGTCGGCGCGATCGCTGAACCCTGCCCGCCAAGGGCGGCCACCTTGCTCGCAGAGCCGGGACCGCAGGTCACGAAGCCGCGGCTCAACACCGGCGCGCCGTGCACGTCCCGCACGGCGAAGGAGAGTGCGTCCGGACCGCACTCCACCGCGTGCAGCGTGAGCGTGGACGGCAGACGCACCATGCCGCTCATGCGGCACCCGAGGCGGGTCACGCGCGCCGGCGTGCCTTGCAGGCGCGTCGCCACCACGGTCGAGAGGGCGAGCGCGAGCGTCGCCGTGCCGTGCAGGATGATGTCGGGCAGGCCGGCGGCGAGCGCGTGCGCGAGATCGCTGTGTATCGGGTTCCAGATGCGCGCGCACTCGGTGTAGACGTGGGCGAGGCCGGCCGGCACCTCGATGGCGTGGCCGGGGCCGTCGGGCGCCTGGTCCGCGGCGACGGGCCAGGCCGGCGCCGCTTCCAGCGCGCGCGGCGCGCCGTCGATGGCGACGCCACGGTAGAGCGTGCCCTGGTAGGTGCGGGTGACGAGTTCGCCCGCCGCGTCGCGCGTGTCGATGCGCTTCACCAGGTAGGCGCCCGGACGGCGCGCCTCCAGGGCGATGGCGGTCGCCGTCACCTGCAGGCGTTCGCCGGCGCGCAGTGGACGCAGCAGGTGGAGATCGTGTTCGGCATGCACCGCGGCGGCCTTCTCGGCCGCGGTCATGGCGCCGGCCTCGGTGCTCTCGCGCAGCGCGACGATGGCGTCCCACTCGAGGCACACGGGAAACAGCGGGTGATGGGCGAGCGGCTGCCTGGTGTCGAAGTAACAGGGCGCGCGTTCACCCAGCGCCGCCGCATAGGCCATCAGCCACCGCGCATCGGCGGTGTAGTGGAACGGGCCGCTGACGGCGCCGACGAGGCTCGCGGGCAAGGGCATGGCACGAGTCTACACAGCGCCGCGCGCCCGGTCATCGCGCGCCGCGGCGGGGGCTGCGGCCTCGCGCGCGGCACGGCACAATGGCGCCGCCCTTCGCCACCCAGGAACGGAACCATGGAAGTCATCCCGACGGCGCTCGTCGCGCCGCTGTTCAACCCCGCCACCTTCGCCGTGCGCGGCGCGGTCGACAGTCTGCTCACCGAGATCCGCCGCGACTATCCCCTGGCGCAGGCCGAGGTGCCCGGTTTCGATCCGCACTGGATAGTGAGTCGCCACGCGGACATCCAGGAGGTCTCCCGCCAGAACGAGCTGTTCCACAGCGCCGACCGCTCCGCGACCCTGATTCCGCAGATGGGCGAGGTGCTGGTGCAGCAGTTCACCGGCGGCGACTACAACCTGTTCCGCTCACTGGTGCAGCTGGACGGCGCCGAGCACAAGGCGCATCGCCGCGTGCTGTTCCAGGCGCTCGCGTCGCACTCGGTCGCGCAGCTCACCGAGAGCATGCGCGCCACGGCCCGCGCCCAGCTCGCGACGCTCCGCGAGCGCGGCGGCGAGCTCGACTGGTCGAAGGAGATAGCGACGCCCTATCCCCTGCAGGTGGTGCTCGATGCGATCGGCGTGCCGCGCGTCGATCATCCGCGCATGCTGCGGCTCACCCAGTGGCTGTTCAGCTGGGCCGATCCGGACCTGCGTCGCCCCGGCAGCGACCCGAGCGATCCCGAGCAGCAGGCGCGCACCTGGAAAATCGTCCTTGAGGAGTTCGACGAGTATTTCTCCACGCTCATCGAGGAACGGCGGCGCACGCCGCAGGACGATCTCGCCACCTTGATCGCCAACGCCGAGATCGACGGGGAGCCCATGGCCCACAGCCGCGCGATCTCCTACTTCGCGATCCTATCCACCGCCGGCCACGACTCCACGGCCCACACCACCGCGACCGCGATGTGGGTGCTGGCGGAGAACCCGGACCTGTTCGCCGCGCTGAAGGCCGATGCGGCGCTGATCCCCAACTTCGTCGAAGAGGCCATCCGCTGGACGACCCCGGTCAAGCACTTCGTGCGCCACGCCACGGCGGACTGCACGCTGGCCGGCAAGGTCATCGCCAAGGGCGATCGCCTGTACCTCTCCTACCCGTCCGGCAACCGTGACGAGGCGGAGTTCGACGAGCCCTTCCGCTTCCGGCTCGATCGCGCGCGCAATCGCCACGTCGGCTTCGGCTACGGCGGTCACGTGTGCCTGGGCCAGCATCTCGCACGTCTCGAGATGCGTACCCTATGGGAGGAACTGCTGCCGGTCCTCGAAGCCGTGGAGATGACCGGCGAGGGGGAACTCATCGCCTCCGAGTTCGTGTCGGGGCCGAAGAAAGTGCCGGTGCGCTGCCGGCTCGCCTGAGACTGGCGCGCGCCGGCTTGCCTGCGCGCCTCCGCCCTCCCACAATCCCGAGCGACGACGCTGCCGATCCGCGGCGTCATGGCCGCCGCGGCGGCTCACCATGGAGCCACGACTGGGGAGGTCGCCAACCATGTCCACGCCAGTACACGCGCAGGATGCCGCGCTCGCATCCGCAGACTTGCTCACCGACTTCGATCACCTCGAACCGCACATCGGCGCGGACGGCACGCCCCTCGCCTACTACGAGGCCCTGCGCGACGCGGCCGCCGAGAGCGGCCACTACGTCCACTGGTGCGAACGCTACGACGGCTTCTGGGCGGTGTTCGGCTACGAGGAATACACCGAGATCACACGCCACCCCGAGCGCTTCTCCAACACCGAGCCGACCTTTCCACGCTACGCGCTCGGCGAACCACTGATGATCGCCGGGCAGGACGATCCCGAGCATCGCTTCGCGCGCGCGCTGGTCAATTCCTCCTTCGGACCGCACGGCGTGCAGGTCTACGAGCCGATGCTGCGTGAGAACGTGAACCTGCTCATCGACGGCATCATTGCCGACGGCGCGGTGGACATCGCGCAGCTCATCGCGCGGCCCATTCCGGCCATCCTGACCGCGCTCCTGATGGGTCTGCCGGCGGAGCTTGGCCCGAAGTTCATGGCCTGGTGCCGGGCGATCTCCGAAGGGCACATCCTCGATCCGGAAGGTTCGAAGCCGCTGATCGAGGAGATGTACGCCTACTTCGACGACACCATCGCGCGGCGCAAGCAGGACGGCGGCGCGGACATCCTGTCGACGGTGATCAACGCCGAAGTCGACGGCCGCCGCTTCACCCATCGGGAACTGCGCGGCTTCTGCACGCTGCTCATGCTGGGCGGCATCGACAACACCAAGAACCTGGTCGGCACGCTGCTGTGGCGACTCGCCTGGGACATCGACCTGCGCACCCGGCTGTTGCGCGATCGCGCGCTGATCCCGCGCGCCATCCAGGAGTGCCTGCGCTACTACTCGCCGGCCTTCACCGCGCGCCTGCTGTTGGAGGACACGAGCGTCGGCGGCGTGACGATGAAGGCAGGACAGATGCTCCTGCTGTGCAACCCCATCGCGAATCGCGATCGCCGCGCGTTCGATCATCCGGACAGCTTCATCCTCGATCGGCCACCCAATCGCCACGTCGGCCTCGGGCTCGGCGTGCATCGCTGCCTCGGCGCCCATCTCGTGGCGCTGGAAGCGCGTGTGATCGTCGAGGAACTGCTCGATCGCCTGCCGCATTTCCGTCTCGACCCGGCTCGCCCGAGCCGGTGGTGGCCGGGCTTCGTGTCGGGCATGGGCAATGTGCCGGTGCTGTTCGAACCGCAGGCGCCCAGACGCGACGTGCGCGGCAACGCGGGCGTCGAGACGTGGCTCGCCAGCGCGCGGGCGTTGCCCGCATGACGCAGGTGACCGTCACGACCCGGGACGGCGCGGTGCACACGCTCGAGTGCCGGGACGGCCTGAGTCTCATGGAGAACATCCGCGCGCACGGCCTCGACGAACTGGCGGCGCTGTGCGGCGGCAACATGTCCTGCGGTACCTGCCACGTGCTGGTCGCGCCCGACAGCCTCGCGCGCCTGCCGCCCGTGGGTGTCGACGAAGGCTACCTGCTCGAACTCTCGCCCCATCGCGAATCCTGCAGCCGCCTGTCCTGCCAGGTGACGGTGACCCAAGCGCTCGCCGGACTCGCGGTCCGCATCGCGCCGGAAGACGCCTGACGGACAGGGCGCGCCGCGCTTGCGCGCGGGGCGCGATTGTGGCCCCTTAGCGGTCCCGACCGCGGACAGTCGCGATGCCATTCGAGCGGGTCGAACCCGACATGCAGTTTCCCGAGGGCTTAATGCTGCGCGAGCCCTATGCGCTCGCGCTGCGCTCGCCGCTGTTCGCGGCGCTCGAGGCTCATTCCGCGCGCTTCAACCAGGCCAACCAGGCGCTGCTCGCGCGCTACGAACGCAAATGGGTGCTCGATCCGCTGCACCAGTGGAGCCGCCAGTACGAGTATCCCTACGTGGCGACCCGCGTGGCGGGTGCGCGCCGGCTGCTCGATGCCGGCAGCGGCTTTTCGTTCTTTCCCTACTACCTTGCCGAGCACGACCCGGACCTCGAGATCGCCTGCGTCGACAGCGACGCGGCGCTCGGCGAACTGCACGCGGCCTCCAGCCTGCGCACGCCGCGCATCGGCTTCACCGCCTGCGACATGCGTGCCACCGGCCTCGCAAGCGCGAGCTTCGACGCGATTTCCTGCATCTCAGTGCTGGAACACACCGACGCCTACGGCGAGATCATCGACGAGTTCCACCGCCTGCTGACGCCGGGCGGCGCGCTGGTGCTGACCTTCGACGTGTCACTGGACGGCAGGAGCGAGATCTCCCAGGACCGCCTGCCCGCCTTCCTCGCCAGGCTCGAAACGAAGTTCCGCTACCTCGCGCCGCCGGATCTCACCGCGCTCGCGAGCGACGCGCTGGTTCGCACCACGGACTTCACACGCGCGTCGGGACTGCTGCCCTGGCGCCATCCACGGCTGTCCGCGGCGCTCGCGGCGCTGAAGAAGGGGCGGCTGCCGCGCGGCGCGATGAAGCGCCTCGGCTGCTGCTGCCTGACGCTCTACAAGCGCTGAGCGGCGCGGTTCCGCAGGGCCAGCCCGCCAGCCAGGCGTCCGCCACGGCGCACCGCCCTCCCCGAAAGCTGGTAAGGCGCATGCTGGCCGCTGTGGCAGACTGCGGTCCCCAGGCGCCGACCTGGCCGCATGCAACACCGAGGAGAGGTCATGGCAATCGTCGAAGTTCGCGAGCAGTGGCTCGCGCAGTCCACCGAGTCCGCCAACGACAAGGCGCGCTCGATCATCGATCCGCATCATCACTTTTTTCAGGACGCCACCGAGTTTCCGCACTACAACCTCGAACAGCTGTGGGCCGACATCGGTGAGCACGGCGTGCGCGGCACGGTCTACCTGCAGTGCTGGGAAGGCTACCGGCGCGATGGACCGGAGGACATGAAGTGCGTGGGTGAGACCGAGTGGGTGGAAAGCATCGCCGCGCGCGCGCGGCAGCAGCCCGGACGACCGCAGATCCGAGCCATGATGGGCGAGGCAGAGCTGCGCAATCCGCGCGCCCGCGCGGTGCTCGAAGCGCACTGCGCGGCGAGCCCGCTGTTCCGCGGCATTCGCCAGATTGCCGCCTGGGACGAGAGCAGCGACGTGCTGTTCGTGATGCACGGCGTGACCCATCCCAATCTCTATGCCGAACCCGAGTTCCGCGCCGGCTTCAAGGTGTTGAGCGAGATGGGCCTGCGCTTCGACGCCTGGCACTACCATCCGCAGACGCCGCACCTCACCGCCCTGGCGCGGGATTTCCCGGACACTCTCATCGTGCTCGATCATCTCGGCACGCCCTGCGGCATCGGCCAGTACGAAGGGCACGAGGACGCGGTCTACGCGCGCTGGGCGAAGGATCTCACCGAACTCGCGAGCTGTCCGAACGTGTACATCAAGCTCGGCGGCATGACCATGCCGTGGAACGGCTTCCATTTCGATCGGCTTCCGGCGCCGCCGACCTCCGACCAGCTGGTGGAGAAATGGGCGCGCTACTTCCACCACGCCATCGACGTGTTCGGGCCGGCGCGCGCGATGTTCGAGAGCAACTTCCCGGTGGACAAGTGCGGCACCACCTACGCGGTGCTGTGGAACGCGTTCAAGAAGCTCGCGGCGCGCTACACCGAGGCCGAGCAGGACCTCATGTTCCGCGGCGCTGCGGCGAAGTTCTACGGCATCGAGTAGACGCGACCGCCAAGGCCTGCCACGCGCGCCTCAGCGGCGCGCGCGGTAGCGCTTCATGCCCTCGACGGCCTTGCCGGGCGAGTAGTGATGGGTGATGGTGATGGTGCGCCGGGCGAAGAACCAACGCCCGCGGCGCTTGACCAGTTCGTCCTCGTAGCGCCCGGCGAGGATGGTCACGCGGCCGCCGCCTTCGACGAAGTCCGAATCGAAATAGGTGCTGGCGGTGGCCGTGGCGCCGTCCACCCGTATGCACGGCTCGAAGATCTTGTGGCGCGCGTGGCTGGCCTTCGGCCAGCCGCGAAAGAACCCGCGATACCAGGCGGCGATGGCCGCACGACCCCGCGCCGGCGGTCCCTCGGCGAAGGACACCGCGAGTTCGCCCGCGGGCAGGAACAATTCGCTCAACGCTTCGAGCTGGCCCTGGTCGATGAAGGCGCAGTAATGGGACAGCACCTGGCGCACGCCTTCGTGATCGGCGGCGTTCGCCTTCGTCACCACGCCGCGCGTGGCGGCCGGTCCGCTCGTGGTCTTCGCTGCCCTCGCCATGGCGCCTCCCCTTGCGCTGCTCGTGTGCGCTGGAGGTTAGCACGCCATGCGGCGCGCGAGGCGACGGTCTACCGACGGATCACGCGCAGCGCCGAACGATAGGCGCGCCAGCGACCCGGGTAGGGAACGCGCGCCTCGCGTCGGGCGAGCCACTTGCGCAGCGCGCGCAGCTTCACCAGGTCGCGCAGCGGGTAAAACCACCAGCGCTTCTTCAACTGCGACTGCAGCGCGGACCAGTTCGCCGCGGCGACCGAGCCCACCGCGCTTTCCTCGTTGACGAAGCCGATCATCGGCACCACCACGGCGAAACGCAGGCGGGTCTGCAAGCGGCTGTAGTGATCTATCGGCGTGCGGATGGGAAAGGCCTCGGCCAGGCGCTTCTCGGCGCCGGCGCGCGTGATGAGGTAGGCGTGCAGGCAATAGGGCCCGCCGGACAGCACGTAGGCCGTGAGGCCGGCGCCCAGATCGAAGGCGCTCTGGGCATCAAGGTAGATGAAGCCCGCGTCGCCCTCGTCGTCGCAGCCCAGGTAGCAGATGTCGAAGTCCAGGGTGCGGCAGCCCGCCTGCAGCAACGCGCGCGTCGGCGGCAGCAGCACGGCGTCGTCTTCCAGTACCAGGGCCACCGGCAGGTCGCGTTCGAGCATCAGCTGGTAGACGCCCATCTGCGACATGTAGGTGCCGACCGAGCCCGGCGTGCGGTTGCCCGAGGGATTCAGTTCCCAATGCTTGACCTCGCAGAGGTCGGCGCCGCGCACCGCTTCGAAGATCTCGTACTCGATGCCCAAGCCGGAGAGATGCCGATCGATACGCGCGCGACGTGCGACCGCAGTCTTCATGCTGATCACGAAAACGGGGATTTGCTGCACGCCGGCCGGGTTGGTTGGACTCTGGAAAATATCGGACGCGCGCGCCCTCCCTTGAGCGGCAGCGTGCGCGATGCCCAGTCCACGACTCTCGACGACCCGTCCCCGGGCTGTCAAGCCGCGCGACCCGGCGACCACCCCTCCCCCATCGGGCTAGCCCGTTGGACCGGCATCGCTTCGGCGCGGCCGGCGGTCTACGCTTGCCGGCGGCGCACGTCGCGCCTGGGGAGAACCGCATGTCAGCAACGCCATCCACGCCTGTGGTCACCGTCGACGCCGACGGCCACGTTCTCGAACCGCGCGATACCTGGCTCGAATACATCGCGCCCGCCTATCGCGCGCGGGCCATTCGCATCGATCACGACAGCCAGGGACTGGAGGTGCTGCTCATCGACGGCAAGCCGCTGGAAGCGGTGCGCGGCCGCCTGGCCGGGCTGGGCGGCGTGGAGATGGACCCGACCGAACTGCTGACCACCGGCCGCTACCGCTATGAAGAAGGCTGCCCGCCCGGCAGCTGGGACCCGGCGGAGCGGCTGCGCATCCTCGACCAGGAGGGCATCGACATCGCCCTGCTCTACCCGACCATCGGCATCTGCTGGGAAGGACACGTGCAGGACCCGAAGCTTGCCCACGCCTACACCGAGGCCTACAACCGCTGGCTGTGCGACTTCTGCGGCCACGATCCCAAGCGCCTGGTGCCGATCATGCACCTCAACCTGTTGGACGTTGATCTCGCCGTGAAGGAGATGCACCGCGCCCATGCCGCAGGGTGTCGCGGCATCTATATCTCGCCCGATATGTACGCCCGCGGCCGGCGGCGCTTCGACGACCCGGCGCTCGACCCGTTCTGGTCGGCGGCCCAGGAACTCGGCCTGCCGGTAGCCTTCCACGTGGTGGTGCGCGACCAGCCCACCACCAGCTATGCCGATCCGCTGGACGACACCAACGGCGCGCGCTTCGGCCTGTTCAACTTCGCGTTTCTCGCCATCGACGTGATGGCGGCCTTCACCGAACTGCTGACCACCGGCGTGCTGGAGCGCTATCCGCGCCTCAAGGTGACGGTGCTGGAATCGGGCGCGAACTGGATCTCGGCCTGGCTCGACCGGCTCGATCACAAGTTCGAAGTCATGCACGCGCGCACCATCCTGAAGATGAAGCCGAGCGAGTACTTCAAGCGCCAGTGCCTGGTGTCGGCCGATCCGGACGAGACCATCACCGCGGAAGTGGTGAAGCACGTCGGCGCGCAGTACTTCGTGTGGGCCTCCGACTATCCGCACATCGACGCCTCCATGGGCGTGGTGCGCGAGATGCGCGAGCGGCTGAAGCCGCTGCCGGCGGCCGACCAGCGCCTGGTGCTGGGCGACAACGCACTGCGCTTCTACGGCCTCGCGCACTGACCCGCGGCGCGGCGCGCGCTGCCCGGGCGGGCAGCGCACCATTTGCCTCGCGCGCGGCGGGAATGGAACAATCCCGGTCCCATTCCGCTGCGCGCAGAGGTGCTCTCCATGAAGGTCGACGGCATGATCGGCTGGAATCTCGACACGGTCGGCGACGAGGCCGCCAAGCTCGAGAACCTGGGCTATACCGGCGCGATGTCGGTCGAGACCGCCCACGATCCCTTCTTCCCGCTGGTGGTCGCCGCGCAGCGCACCACGCGGGTCGACCTCATGACCTCCATCGCCGTGGCTTTCGCCCGCACGCCCATGGTGCTGGCCAACATCGGCCACGACCTGAACGCGCTCGCGCGTGGCCGCTTCGTGCTCGGTCTGGGTTCGCAGATCAAGCCGCACATCACCAAGCGCTTCAGCATGCCCTGGTCGGAACCCGCCGCGCGCATGCGCGAGTTCGTGCTGGCGATGCGCGCCATCTGGGCCACCTGGCACGAGGGCAAGCCGCTGACCTTCGTCGGCAAGTATTACGCCCACACCCTGATGACGCCGATGTTCACCCCGACCAACAACGAGTACGGCGCGCCGCGCGTGTTCCTCGCGGCGGTCGGTCCGCGCATGACAGAGGTCGCCGGTGAAGTGTGCGACGGCGTCATCATCCACGCCTTCACCACCGAGAACTACCTGCGCGAGACCACCCTGCCGGCCCTCGAGCGCGGGCTGGCCAAGGCCGGTCGCGCGCGGGCGGACTTCGAGGTGAGCTACCCGGTGTTCGTGGTCACCGGCCGTGACGAGCACGAGTTCGCGGCCTCGAAGAAGAACATCTGCAAGCAGATCGCCTTCTACGGCTCGACCCCGGCCTACCGACCGGTGCTGGAGAGCATCGGCGCGGGCGAACTGCAGGATGAACTCAATCGCATGTCCAAGCAGGGTCGCTGGGACGACATGGGCCTGCTTATCGACGACAAGCTGCTGGCCGCCTTCGCCGTGATCGGCGAGGTGGACAGCCTGCCCGCGCAGATCAAGGCGCGCTGCGCCGGCCTGGTCGACCGCGTGTCGGCCGCCTACGCGCATCTGGGCGAAGAAGACCAGCGCAAACTGGTGACGGGCTTGCTGTGAACATCGACTGTAGGTCGGACTTCAGTCCGACATTCCGTTCCAGAGCATCAATCGAAATCGGGGAACGAATGTCGGGCTGAAGCCCGACCTAAATGTCTCTCACAAATGCCGGAAGCGTCAGCGACGGCGCGACCCGCTCGAACACCACCCGCACCGGCAACCCGAGCTTCAGCGTCGCGACTTCACCGCGCCAGGGCGCCTGCACGCGTACGCCTTCGGGCATGTCGACCGTCACCAGCGCGTAGGGCACGAGGCCCTTGAAGGCGAGATGAAAGGGATGATGGGCGACGGTCCAGCTGTGCACCGTGCCGCGCCCACGGCTCTCGACCCACTCGACCCTGAGACTGAAGCACTCGGCGCACAGCGGACGCGGGTAATGGCGCACCGTGCCGCAGTCGGCGCAGGCCTGGAATACCAGGCGATGCTCGTTCAGCGCGTCCCAGTAGGGCTTGGACTCCGGCGTGATGGCCGGCAGCGGGCGCCCCGGCAGTTCGTGCGCAAAGCCGCTCATGCGCGCGCCAGGATGGCGACGCTGCCATCCCCCATGTCGCCGTAGCCAGTCACCAGTCCGACCTCCGCGTTCGCGACCTGCGCGCGGCCGGCCTCGCCGCGCAGTTGTCGCACCAGTTCGACGATGTGGTTCATGCCGGCGATGTGGCCCTGCGACAGCAAGCCGCCGTGGGTGTTGACCGGCAGGCGACCGTCCAGGCGGATCGCGCCCGAGGCGACGAAGGGTCCGCCCTCGCCGCGCTTGCAGAAGCCGAGCGCTTCGAGCTGGCGAATGACGACGTAGGTGAAGCAGTCGTAGATCTCGGCCACGTCGATGTCGTCCGGCGTGACACCGGCCATCTCGAACGCGCGCGGCGCGCACTTGTCGAGACCGATGCCGACCATGTCCTGACGCTGGCTGATGGCGCTCGGCGAATCCGGGTGGCCTTCGGCGATGCCGAGCACCATCACGGCCGGCTTGCGCAGATCCCGCGCGCAGTCGGCGCGCGACACGACCACCGCCGCGCCGCCGTCGCTCTCGAGGCTGCAGTCGAACAGGCGAAACGGGTCGGCAATCATGCGCGAGGCCTGGTGATCTTCCACCGTCATGGGTTTCGTCATCATCGCGCGCCCGTTCAGGATGGCGTTGTGCCGCGTCGACACCGCAACCTCGGCGAAGTGCAGCGAGGTGGTGCCGTAGAGTTCCATGTGGCGGCGCGCCATGGGCGCGTAGAGCTGGGCCGGCGCAAAGGCGCCGACCGGCAGTTCGAACTCCGCGCAGGCGGCGAACTGCGGCATCTGCTCCACCGCTTCCTGGATGCGTCCGCCCGACGAGCCGTTGCGCGCGATGGGCACCAGCACGTGACGACAGATGCCGGCCGAGACCGCGGCCAGCGCGCACTGCACGGCCGCAATCGGGCTCGCGCCGCCGAGCGGCGTGTGCGCGGAGAAGCGCAGGTCCTCGATGCCGAAGTTGGTGATGAAGTCCTCGGCCACCACGCCGATGCCACCGTAGGGGATGAGGCCGTCGATGTCGCGGGGACTCAGGCCCGCGTCGGCGATGGCGGCCAGCGAGGCCTCGAGATGGAGCGCGAGCACGCTCTGCCCGGAGACCTTGGAGTAGCGCGTCTCGCCGACCCCGCTTATCACGCCGCTCTTGTGGAGACTCATGGCCCTGCCTCGCGTGAAGGGAATGCCGGGAAGGTAGCGACGCGGCGCGATGCTGACAAGCATCAGCGGCGCGCCATTGACCGGCACATGGCTTGCGACCAGCATGGTGGCCGACAGTTTTCGTCGCCTGAAGGAGTGCCATGGACAACGACCCCCTGGTGGTCGCGCTGCTGACCGACATTCGCGATCAGCAGCAGCGCCTGCTCGCCGAGTACACGCGCGTCGCCAACGAGTCCCTGGCCCTGCAGCGCCAGGCCTTCGAGGCCCAGCAGAAGGCAATTGCGCAGCAGCATGTCTCGGTCGAGGCCCAGCTACGCTCTGCGCGCCTCTATCGTCGCGTGCTGCTGGTGACCGCCGCGACAGCGCTCGGCATCGTCCTTCTGCTGGCGCGGCTCGGCTGAGACCACGCCGAGAGGTCCTGCAACCACGGCCGGCATTGACGCCCTGCGCGCGGCTGGCGGACGATGGCGGCGCCGACCGTCGTTCAACATCAGGAAGAGTCCCGCGATGAGCGCAGCCCTGCTCGAACAACATCTCGCCAGCGTGGCGCGCCTCGCGCCGCTGATCGCCACGCATGCCGCCGACGCCGAACGCGAGCGGCGCCTGCCGCAGCCCATCGTGCGCGCCATGACCGAGGCCGGGCTGTTCCGGCTCTACGTGCCGCATTCGCTCGGCGGCTCGCAGCTCTCACCGCTCGAATTCGCCGAGATCCTGGAAGCCCTGTCGCGCATCGACGGTTCGACCGGCTGGTGCGCCTTCATCGGCAACGTCAACACGCTGTTCACCACGCCCATGCAGCCGGCGGCGATCGAGCGCATCTTCCTCGATCAGCCCGGCACGGTGACCGGCTCGGCCTTCTTTCCCTTCGGTCGCGCGGTGCGGACCGAGGGGGGCTTCAGGCTCTCCGGACGCTGGCAGTTCGCGAGCGGCTGCCAGCATTGCCGCTGGTACTTCGTGCTGTGCCAGGAGTACGAGGGCGGCGAGCCGCAGTTCAGCGCGAGCGGCGTGCCGCTGACCCGCGCCTGCTTCCTGCCGCTCGAGGCCTACACCATCGAAGAGACCTGGGACGTGTCGGGCCTGTCGGGCTCGGGCAGCCACGACGTGATCCTGGACGACGTGTTCGTGCCGCGGGACATGACCTGGGTGTTCGGCCGCTCCATGCGTCCCGATCCCAAGCACTTCGGCGCGCCGGTCTATCGCCACCCGCCCTACGCGACCGGCGTGATGCAGGCCGGCTTCATCGGCATCGGCATCGCGCAAGGTGCCATCGACCATGCGATGGAAATCGCGCAGAGCAAGCTCGGCGTCGGCACCAGCACGCCGCTGCGCGAGCGGCCGACCTTTCACATCGGTCTCGCCGACGCCGTGGCCCTGGTGCGCGGTTCGCGCGCCTGGCTGAAGGAGGCGCTGGCGGAGTTCGAGCAGGCGGTGATGGCGGGTCAGGAAGTCTCCTACGAGTCGCGCGCCAACATGATGCTGGCCGCGACCAAGGCGATGCACAACAGCGCACGCGCCACCGACATCGTCTACAGCCTGTGCGGCGCCAACGCCAACTACCGCAAGAACCCGCTGCAGCGCGCGCTGCGCGACGTGCACGCCGCGACCCAGCACTTCGCGGTGGCCATCAACCAGGTGGAGTCCGCCGGTCGCATGATGGTGGGACTGGAACCGCTGGCGCCGCCGGTGATCCTGGGGTGAACCGACCGGCGTAGACCCTGTAGGTCGGACTTCAGTCCGACATTCCTCTTTCGTCACCGCGTTCGGGACTCTGGAAGGAATGTCGGACTGAAGTCCGACCTACAGTTTCCAGCATCGCCCGTAAGTCCCCATGCCCGAAGGCCCCGAAATCCGGCTCGAAGCCGACCGCATCGCCAAGGTGCTCGCCGGCCAGCGGATAGAACAGGCGCAGTGCACGCTGCCGGCGCTCACGCGCCGCGTGGCGCGCCTGGCCGGCCGACGCGTCGACGCCGTCGAGACACGCGGCAAGGCGATGCTCATCCACCTCGACCATGGCCACACGCTGTATTCCCACAACCAGCTCTACGGCCGCTGGTTCGTGCAGAAGCGTGGCGAGCTGCCGAACACCGGCCGCAGCCTGCGCCTCGCGCTGCACACCGCCGCCGGCAGCGCGCTGCTCTACAGCGCGTCGACCATCGAGCTCCTGAAGACCGCGGAACTCGGCACGCATCCCTTCCTGAGTCGCCTGGGCCCGGACGCGCTGTCGGCCGAACTCGACTGGCGCACGCTCGCCGCGCGCCTCGACACGCCGACCTTCCGGCGGCGCAGCCTCGCGGCGCTCTATCTCGACCAGGGCTTCCTGGCCGGCATCGGCAACTACCTGCGCTCGGAGATCCTGTTCTTCGCCGGCGTGCCCCCCGACGCGCGGCCGATGGATCTGGATGACCGCACGCGCGCCACGCTGGCGCGCGTGTCGCTCACCGTCACGCGGCGCGCCTACGAGGCGCGTGGCGTCACCAATCCCCACCAGCGCGTGCAGGCGTTGAAGGCCGCGGGTGCGAAGCGCGGCGGCTACCGCTTCGCGGTGTTCGCGCGCGAGGGCCAGGCGTGTCACGACTGCGGCACGACCATCGTGCGCACCGAGGCCAACTCCCGCCGCCTCTACTGGTGCCCGAGCTGCCAGCGCGCGCGGTGAGCGACGGCTAGCCCGCATTTCTCACACGTGTTCGTCGAGAGGGCGTCGAGATGCCGCGAATTCGGGCCGCGCGGAGCAAAAGACGACGAAGGCGTACTCGACAGTATGTCGAGGAGGGTTTTGCGAGCACGGCTCGAATTCGCGCGCAAATCGGCGGCCGCAGCAGAAGGCGTGTGAGAAATGCGGGCTAGAATCTGGCGAGCCGTTTCGGAGGAATCCACCATGTCGCTCGCCCTTCGACAGATTGCGCTGGTCGCCGCGCGGCTCGCGCCGGTGGAGCACGCGCTCACCACGGTGTTCGATCTCAGGCCCTGTCACCGCGACCCGGCCGTCGGGCAATACGGCCTGGAGAACGTGCTGCTGCCCATCGGCCGCCAGTTCCTGGAGGTCGTCGCGCCGACCCGCGACGAGACCGCCGCCGGGCGCTTCCTCGCGCGCCGCGGCGGCGACGGCGGCTACATGGTCATCACCCAGTGCGCGGATCACGACGTCTACCGCGCGCGGGTCGCATCCCTCGGGGTGCGCATCGCCCACGAGTTCCAGGCCGAGGGCTTTCGCAACATGCAGCTGCACCCGCGCGACACCGGGGGTTCGTTCTTCGAGATCGATCAGCAGCTGGGCGACGCGGAGGACTGGCTGCCGGCCGGCGAACA